>CAYPMQ010000108.1:0-10070 GCA_964411625.1 uncultured Ignavibacteriaceae bacterium | reverse complement strand
AAAAAACGTTTTATATATGCCTATCTTATCAAATATATGACTTACCCCACCCAGCACCCAGTACATGAACTTTCTGTTATGATTAGAAGGATATTCCTGGAGCAATCTGTGGATAACTCTTGCATCATCATCACCTTCCGTAAAAATAATTTTATCAGCCTCAATGGCATTGATAAAGTCCAGACCTGAATCAGAGCCCAAAGATTTTATCAACGGGGTAAGGGCTGTGGGATAAAGACCTTTGAAATGTGGTGTTTTGAGCTCACTCAGATCTTTCTTATACATTGATTTAAGCTCACCTGTTAAATTATTATCACTTAAATGAAAGAGATTCAGTAAGGGGGTGTTTCTGATGAGCGATTCATTATGAGTAGTGATAAATATTTGATTACCTGAGCTGAATTTCAGCAATAAATTAATCAGTCTTTTTTGTATATCACGATGAATATGGCTATCCGGTTCATCCAATAAAATCAGGTTGAGATCTTTCGGATTCTGTGCTTGCTGGTAAATATTTAGTAAAATCTCTATACATTGCAAAGTACCACTCCCCAATAATGCAATGTCTTTTTCGATATCATGAACGCCGATTTTATAATTAATTATGACCCTTTGATCTTTATTTATATCACTTCTGCTTATAATTTCAAGTTTGTTTTGTTCTGCGCTAAATAAAACAGAATTCAGGTCATTTAAAAATGATTTAAATTTGTCAGTATGGTACAGATTGTAAAGTCTGTTCCTGATTACATTTGCTGATTTCCTCTTTTTGATACTGTCTTTAATGTTTGGTGCCGTAACAAAATCTTCCTTTTGTTCAATATTTGCAATCGGGGAGGCATAGAACACTTCTATTGGTTCGGGAAAGTATCTGAAAAATCTGTTGAATTTGATGAAGTCAAAACTACTGAAATCTTCAAGCACAATAACATATTTACCAACTGAATCTGATATTCTGAAAGATATTTGTAATTCGTCGCCAGAATCATTTTCAACAGTTGCTCCCAGGATAATTCTATTTTTTCTATTCCTGTTTCTGAATATATCTTCCGGATAAGGATTCCTGATACTGTTAATTTCATCAAATTCAAAATATCTGTTACCTGAAGGGCCAAATATATAATCACCCTGATTATACTTATTTTTCACTCTTCTTCCGGCACGGTTGATAATTTTATTAAAGCATTCATTCCAGAGTGCAATCGCCTCCAGGATTGTAGTCTTGCCGGAATTATTAATTCCTGTAAATACACTTAACTCTTTGTGGAATAATATTGTTAAGTCCTCTACTGACTTAAAGTTTTTAATGGTGAACGATTTCAGATGCATAAAGCTTCCCAATTCTGCTATTAATTATTCTCAGTTTGAAGGGTTTGTGGCGAATACTGTCAGTTCCGTAATGAAACCCCTGTCTTCCATCTCAAGGGCAGAAACTATTGCATAAACAATATCCTGAGCCTGCAGTTTTGTAGGGTTAAAATTGCGGTGTCCAAAGCCGGCATTGCGGGCAAACTTTGTCTGCACCTCACTGGGATTAATCAGAATGACTCTGACATTGTGCTTTCTGAGTTCTGCTCTCCAGCATTCTGTCATACCGCGGAGTGCGAATTTAGAAGAAGCATAAGCAGTGCCTCCCTCAAAACCTCTTGTTCCCGCTGTTGATGAAATGTTGATTATATTGCCGTAATTTGCCGGGGTGAAAATTTTTGCTGCCTCCCTGCCCATAAGCATGGCACCGGTTACATTAGTTCTGAACATCTCTTCAAACTTTTTCAGATCCTGCTTAACAAGGGGATCAAAGTATCCGTAGGCAGCATTATTTATCAGAACATGAAGTGTTCCGTATTTTTCTTTTATATATGAGAAAAGCGATAAAACGTCTTCCTCATTTCCTGAATCACATTTAACCACGTCAAACAATCCGGAATTTTTTATTTCTGAAATCACCTCATCATTTCTGCCTGTCCCGATGACTATAGCACCTTTTTCCTTCAGAGAAATCGCGGTTTCATATCCTATTCCAGAGGTTGCACCTGTCACCAGACATACTTTTCCTTCAATCTTCATCTTTTCTCACCTTTCAATTTTAATAATTCTGAATCCCTTTGCAGGAACTTCAATAGTGCCGCCCTTTATAAGGGACACACTACCGGAATTATACAGATCCGTTCCATTTTCTGAACCGTAAAATCTGTGTCTGTATCTTTCGGTCTGAACATTTGCAGGCCGCTCTTTCTCATTCAGCATCACCATTATAGTTTCTTTTCCGTCTTCCCTGAAATAAGTGTAAATTCCGTCAACAGGTGAAAACTGATACATTTTACCCGATTGCAGTGCCTCATGAGTTCTTCTGATTTTAATCATTTTCTTGAAAAAATTATAAAGATCATTCTGCCGGGCATCTCTTCCTTTTTCGGTGAAAGCGTCTTTGGGGTCTCCGGGCCATCCGCCCGGGAAAGGCTGCCTGAGAACTCCGTGATCTTCATTGCCCACCATTCCGATCTCCGAGCCATAATAAATCTGCGGAATTCCTCTTGTTGTAAGAAGAATAGTGAATACCTGTTTGACTTTATCCACATCTTCATTTGCATAATACATTGCCCTGCCCACATCATGATTATCAACGAAAGTTACCAGATTATCAGGGTTTGGGTAGATGTAGTCTTCTGCGAATCCCGAATAAATATTGTAAAATGATTTTGTACCCTGAAGATACATTGTGCAGAGATCCCGGAGTGCAAAGTCTGTTACTGCGGGAAGATTGCTGTCATAAATCTTTCTGATCTTATTGCCGGTCTGGTGCCACGCAAGGAAAGGAGCCACACCGGTCCAGACTTCCCCGACTATATTAATAGTAGGGTATTCCTCCATGATTTCCTTAGCCCATCTTGCCATGAATTCCTGATCAGCATAGGGATAAGTGTCTTCCCTGATTCCGTCAAGCCCGGCGTATTCAACCCACCAGATAGTATTCTGGATTATATAAATTGCGAGGAAAGGATTCTGCTGATTGAGATCAGGCATCCAGTCGGTAAACCAACCCCTTGTTACACCTTCGTAAATTGAGGGATCGCCGTTGATATCAAGAAGAGCCATTTTATGATGCACTGCCGAGAGGTGATTCCCCTTTTTACCGTTGATCCAGTTTTCAAAAGGGAGATCTTTCATCCAGGGATGATCTTCACTGATATGGTTTGCAACATGATCGAGAATTACTTTCAGACCTCTGACATGCGCCTCATCCACTAACTTTTTATATAATTCATTTGATCCGAATCTGGGATCAGTAGTGTAAAAATCTGTTGCTGAGTAACCATGATAACTCAGCCAGGTCTTATTTTCTACCACGGGGCTCGGCCAGATTGCCGTAAAGCCAAGATCCTTGATGTAATCAAGTTTGTTTATTATTCCCTGAATATCACCACCGTGCCGTGCGCGTGAAACGCTTCTTGTGTGTCCTTCGGGATCAATGTATCCCGGCAGGCTGTCATTGGAAGGATCACCGTTAACGAATCTGTCAGGCGTTATCAGATAAATAATATCTTTATTGCTGAACCCTGCCAGACGTCCGTCAAAAATCTCTCTTTTGGAGAACTGATAATTTACTTTTACTGATTCACCGTCTTTAGTAAAGGTCAGTTCATAATTACCGGGTTTTAAACTCTCTTTCAGATCAAGATCAATAAAAAGGTAGTTCGGACTTTCTGCATTGTGAATCTTTTTTATCTTAATTTCATCAGAATTAACTGAAGCAGAACTGTTTACCAGATTCTTACCATAAACCATGAGCTGCAGGCTTTTGCCTTTCATCCCGGCCCACCAGTTTGGTGGTTCAATTTTTGTAACTTCGTGTTTCTGAGCAAAAAGATTAATGCAGAATATTAAAGCCGCAATTAAGATTTGGAGTTTTTTCAAGTGAATCCTCAATTATTTTCTAAATTCAACAGAAATATATCTTTACGGGTTCTCTGCTGATTAAAATAAGTCAAAAAAATCAGCATCGTTAGTTAAATTTACGCAGAAGAAAAAAATATATTATATGCAAAACGAAGAAAAGTTAAAAGATTTTATTCTCGATTCAATCGGCGAGGGTGTTTTCACTGTCGATAAGAATTTCAGAATAAACTATTTTAATAATGCGGCCGAAAAAATTACCGGTTATAAAAGGGAAGAAGTAATAAATAAGATCTGTAAAAAAATCTTTAAATCTCACAATTGCTGCATCAAATGTCCGCTGGCTCTTGTAATTGAAAAAGATGATAATGTATATGATTTTGAATCTGATATCTGTTGTAAATCCGGTGATAAAAAATTAATCAGACTTAACTCAAGCATTCTCCGAAATGAAAGCGGCGAGCCGATTGGCGGCGTAGTAGCTTTCCGTGAAGTTACTGATATTGAACAGTTCAAGCGTGAAATAGAAAAAGATACCCAGTTCTACGGTATTGTAGGGCATTCCCTGGCCATGCAGCAGGTATTTGAATTAATTGAGGAAATCTCTGAGACCGATGCCCCCGTGCTTATTCAGGGTGAATCCGGTACAGGGAAAGAGATGATTGCCAACGCAATTCAGCTGACCTCTAACAGGAGAGATAAGGCTTACATCAAGGTAAACTGCAGTGTTTTCCCTGAAGCTCTTCTTGCCAGCGAACTGTTCGGTCATGTAAAAGGAGCGTTTACAGATGCCATAAAGGACAGAATCGGGAGATTTGAGCTCGCTCACGGAGGGACACTTTTTCTCGATGAGATAGGGGAAATACCTCTTCAGATGCAGGTTAAACTGCTGAGAGTGCTCCAGGAAGGTACTTTTGAGAGGGTAGGTGATTCAGCTACGCGCAAAGCCGATGTCAGGGTAATTGCCGCAACAAACTCAAACCTGGAAACTGCCATTAAAGAAGGCAGATTCAGAGATGATCTGTTCTACCGATTGAACGTGATACCTATCAAGATTCCACCGCTGCGTGAAAGACGTGAAGACATTCCACACCTTATAAGGCACTTCCTGAAGAAGTTTTCAGTGGTTTATAAAAAAGAGGAAAAAGAGATTGAACCCGAAGCAGTTGATGTGCTTATGAAATACAGCTTTCCCGGAAACATCAGAGAGCTTGAAAATATTCTTGAATTTATGTTCATCAGAACAGGAAGCGGACAGCTGATTTCTGCTGTTAAACTTCCTCCACACTTACTAAACCAGAACCCGGGTTCCGGAAATCATGATCATTTTCCGGATGGCTCATTCAATTATATTGATAAAAAAGCAGTGGTTGATGCCCTTGAGAAGAACAAGTGGAAAAAATCTGCTGCTGCAAAGGAACTTGGAGTCAGCCGAACAACCCTGTGGCGACTGATGAAGCAACTCGACCTTAACTAGATTATACTTGGCTGAAACGTTTTGTTTTACATTTTGTTTCAGCCATGTTTCATTTTTATAAATCCCTCTCTTTTTCGGTCATAAAATAAATTATTGAGCTGCATTTAACTGCCTCAGCTGACTTTGACCGGCATTATTCAGGTAATTTTTGAAACATTCTGTTTATCATTTTATCTGATAGTTTCTATTTCCGTTTCAAAAACATGTTTATTTCTTAAAATGCCGGTCATTACTAATCCCTCAAAACGTTAAATCTGATTTACTGACATATTTAACTTTGGCATGATTTATGCTTTATAGAAGTGTTATGTCAGAGATGTTAGCAAACCAGTACTTTATGGCGAGAGACTTTGAGAAAGCAAATATGCTGCTGGAAGATCTCTTAGACCCTGTGAATCCTAAGCCTTATCTGCTTAAGAAACTTATTTTGTGCAATGTTTATCTGGGGAAAATTGATACAGCTTTAAATTATTTCAATAAACTAATCAGAATAAACATCAGATTTCTGACTGACACCAAAATAGAAGAAGAGGATTGCCCGTGCAAAGAAATTATTGCATATGTGCAGTCAGGACATCTTGACCGTTTACCTGAGTCTGAAAAGTACAAAGCATTAGGCATGCTTTTTCTCTATTGCGATGTCATAAAATCTGTGTTTTATTTTAATAAATCCAATCAGACCGGTTCTGATACTGAGATAACCGAAATCGTAAAATTCATTGAAAACTCAATCACACTCAAATCTAAAATAGTATACTCGGAGATAGAATCATGAAAAGGCGGATACTTCTTTCTGTGCTGTTTATGCTCGCATTCGTTATGAGCGATTTATTTGCACAGCCCAATAACTTTAATACAAGTCTTCATAAAACCAGAAATGGTAAAGCCTGGTGGTACGCTGCTGAAAGAGGCGGTTTCTCAACTCTTTCAGGGGTTCCTTTTGACCACCCTAATATGAAATGCGATAAATGTCACGGTGCAACAGATGCCGATGGCAATGCTTATCCCGCAACTTTTACACCAAGCTGCGTTGACTGCCACCCAACAAACTCGGCTTTCAATAAAGATTCTCTTAAAGTTTCACAGTGTTTAAGCTGCCACGGCAGACAGAACACAGAAATTAACGTAATGGCACTTCCTGATGTTCACAGAACTGCAGGATTCAAATGCTGGGATTGCCACGGCACACAGGATATGCACGGTGACGGTACAGTTTACAACTCACAGTTTGATCCCGGTGCTATAAAAACGGATTGTGATAATGCCGGCTGCCACGTAACACTTCCCTCATCACATGCTGCAAATGATCCGCATAACGGTAAGCTTCATTGTAACTCATGTCATGCTTCAACTGTTATAACCTGCTACAACTGTCACTTTGAAAGCCAGGTTATTGGTTATAAAAAGAGAGCCAGAATGCAGATAAAAGATTTTGTTCTTCTTGTTAACAGAACCAAAGATAATAAGGTTACTACTGCATCATTCCAGAGCTTGAGCTATGAAGGAAAAGCTTTTGTTGCTATGGGCCCATACTCTGCTCACTCAATAGTTAAAACCGGTGCGAGGACCTGTACAAGCTGTCATGCTAATTTTGGCGGTCAGATTCCTGCTATCACACAGTACAACACTAATGGTTACATCAAATTTGTTACTTTTAACTCAGCGGATAGC
This sequence comes from uncultured Ignavibacteriaceae bacterium, assembly GCA_964411625.1. Classification (GTDB taxonomy): domain Bacteria; phylum Bacteroidota; class Ignavibacteria; order Ignavibacteriales; family Ignavibacteriaceae; genus JABWCA01. Next base: position 3,028 of record CAYPMQ010000108.1, on the reverse strand, counting down.
GGACTCATTGTTACAAAAGGAGTTGTGCCGGTACCCAACAATTATGCAACTGCATTCAAGATGGATTTCCTGACCTACAACGGAGCTCCAACTGACCCTGTGGTTCCTTCAAAGAACTGGTCACCAATTGGCAAAGATGTACCTGATGGCTTCCAGATGCTTTATGCAACTCCGCTTTCAGCTGAACAGATGACAAAACTGGGTATGACCCCGACTTCAGTTGATGATAATGAAGGTCTTAACTATAGCTTCAGGCTTAATCAGAACTATCCGAATCCGTTTAACCCCGTAACAACTATTTCTTACACGGTTCCGGAATATACAAATGTTACTCTCAGCATTTATGACATGAGCGGTAAACTTGTTGAAACTCTGATTAATAAACAGCACGCCCCCGGTGTTTACAGCATCAATTTTAATGCAGTGAACCTTGCCAGCGGCGTTTACTTTTATGAACTTAAATCAGGAAACTTCTCGGCTACCAAAAAATTAATGCTGATGAAGTAAAGCTTCATTAATAAGATTAAAAGCCGGCGGTTTTTTTATCGCCGGCTTTTTTATTTTAAATTTAATCCATACTATTGTAGCCATTATGCGCTCTTTTATGAGAGATATGACTTCTGATACAAAATTTATCAGTATCGCTTTTTATTTTAGATTTGTAACTTATTAATGGTGGGTTATGACTACTTTACCTCCGCCGGGTGTTATTCCGGCTAAAGAAGATTCAATTGAAAAGAAGGCTTATACAATTGCCGATGCCTTTAAAGAATATATGCCTGTTACAAATGACAGGAACCGGCTGGGATTTATGATTTACAAGTATCTTACCGGTCAGGGCGATGCCCCGCAGATTATGGTGCCGTCAGGGAAATTTACTTTGAAGGGAATTTCTGAGAAAGAAATGATTAAACTGCTTGAAAAAGAACTTCGCTGAACAATCTTATCGTTTACGTAACGGAGATTTTTCCCTGCTACTGCAAACCCTTTTAATATTTATTCCTTCCTTATCCTGATTGCCTTATTTACTGACGGTATTAAATATTTAAAATGAACAGGGCTGCATTAATGCAGCCCTTAATCCTCTAAATCAGTAAACCCGCTTTCAAAGCCTGAACAATATTCCTGCAGAAATTCCGAAAAATGTTCCTGATGATGAACTGCTCTCGGTTGTTGTCACGACTGATCCACCGCCTGACTGTGTTTTTGTAACCGACTGGCTGAATTCAACTGAAATGATATTGAATTTTGCCGCAACATCTATGGTGATATTGGGAGCAACATTTATTTCGGTTCCTATGCCAAGGCCAAAAGTGCTTTTAGTGTCTGATTTGGTTTCAGAGGGAACTTTTACAGTTCCTCCGCCGGCACCTGAACTGTTATATTCAATATTACCGCTAAGCTTCAGAGTAGTGAAAGCAACCCCAAGTTCGGCTGAAGCATAAGGAGAAAATAAAACTGCATTAAGAAGAGAGTATTTTACACCCACAATAACCGGTATCATACTGAAAGGCATATCAAGATTAACTGTAGGAGCGTTCTGCGGAGTTGAATCAAGCTCTTTAAGCTTTTGATTAATATAATCATTATCAAGAGCGAATGTTGCGTAACCAACTGATCCCGTTATGGTGAAAGGTCCGGGAATTGCAATATTTATATTTGCGGCTCCTCCGTATCCGTTTTTATAAAGATCCCCGAAATCACCTGTCGGAACTCCTAAAAGACCGGAAACGCCATATTTAATCGGAGTAATTTGAGCTAATGTTAATGATGCAAAAATCAAGGTTAATAACAACGCTTTTTTCATTAGTTCTCCTCAGTTTGTTTTGAGATTAAAAGAAATTGACTTGCAAAGTTATAAATTTTATTTTAATAATTATTCTTCGTGGGTATTATTATTCTTTGTTCACCAATATAGTCAGCCGGGAAGCCAGAATCCCGGCGGTAAAAATATCACCGTTGAAACTACGCATAAAAATGTCATTGCCGGGCAGATTCCGGGTGCGCAGTTATACTTTAATGCAAACACCGGGGTCAGCAGTGCTGATAGTGTGAGGCTGAGAATTATTACCACCTGACGCTCATCATTGCTCAGAGAAAGCACTCCTGATAAAAAAGAGGCTATCTGAGGCTCAATCGTCATCTGACTTACCAGTGGGGCCGCGGAAAGTGTCATTACCGTTTTTACAGATTTAATCTCGGGTATAAGCCCCGGCAGAACAAGCAGAATCAGTGCTAATCCGCTGCTCATAATCCCTTGTACCTTTTCCGCAAATGCCTTAATGGGATTATCCGGCGGAATCCTGAGCCGGGAGAGGAAGAACCCGGGAATCAGCGCAATACCAATCAGGGGATGTCAGATATTTTTATATCGCAGGAAGAATCAGTTTTTTAGGATCTCCCCCGGTGGTCAACTCCCCGAATATCTGAGCAAGTATTGGTCCGAAAATAAAAGCAGGAACTATCATGCCAAATTCGCCGGCAATAATGGCATCGGCCTGCATTCTCGCATTTCAGGGATAAAGGAGCTTGATAAGAAGAAGGCCAATCAGGGCTGTGGCCGCAAATGCCGTTCATAACATAAAGGCACCAATAACAGGTTTCTCATATTTCATAAGTTTTCCGAATCCGTAAGTCAGAATCAGAAGAATGATTATTTCATTATTAAAAAGAAGCGCTGTCCTGAACTCATGAAGCCCAAGAGGAACTCTCATAAGCGCATGGAGAATATTTGCCGGCAGTATGATATTCAGAAGGAGACTGTTTACAAAAGGGGCAGAGGATGAGGAAAAAATTCCCTACTGCTTAAGAACATAAACAAAAACAACTATCAGACTGAGTCCGTCGAGAGTAAATATAAGAGAATTGAGCGTACTTAATTCCGGGAGCTGATCAGAAAACCTGAAGAATTCTGAAAATAAAATAGTCTTTTTTATATGAAAATCATCAGGCATACGGTGGGGAAAACAAAGATCTGAGGAGCAGCAAACCCATAAATAGGTTAACAAACATTCAATCAGTAGTGATA
>CAYPMQ010000107.1:0-10079 GCA_964411625.1 uncultured Ignavibacteriaceae bacterium | reverse complement strand
AGGCTGGTCAGGTATGTTTATTGACAGAGGTACTGAAGCGAAAACCGGCGGATTTGCCGCAAGATATTTATATAATTACATTCCTGCCTCACAAAGCGGGCTTACATACGGATATCTTGTTTCACCGAAAATTCAGCTCCCCGCTGCACACAGAGTCAAATTCTGGTGGAAAGATGATTATATTAATGCTATAGTAGGTCAGGATACGACATACTTTGAGGTTTCCACAGATGACGGTGCTACATGGACCACCCTTGGCTTTATGTCAAGAGCAAGCTCCATGAGTGCTTATGAGGAAGCAATTTTTGATTTGAGTGCTTATGCGTCAAACAATTTCAGGATGAGATGGCGTGACCGTACCAACAGTTCATTTTCCGCTTATGGTTTTGGTCTTGATGATATCACTATTGAAGCAATTCCACAGGTACCTGTAATAGGTCTCAATCCTGCTTCAACAAATTTCGGGACAGCTTTTGTAGGCGGTTCTTCAACAAAAACCGTTGTTGTAAGCAATACAGGCGGTGCCGCTCTTAACGTCACCCTTACGCTTACTACCGGTATCACGGCTAATTCTTCTGCTTTCTCAGTTCCGGCGGGAGAGTCTTTCAATCTTAATCTGACATGGACCCCGACATCAGCCACAACCCTTAATGACTCAATTCTCATCAGTTCAAATGATCAGGTTACTCCTTCAATTTATTACAAACTCAGCGGTACCTCTGTTACTCCTTTTGTAATAAATGAACTGGTTCAGAATTTTGATACCGCCACAGGCACTATTCCGGCAAACTGGAGCGGTAATTTTACGATCAATACCAGCGGTGGTGTCGGTGATTCCAAGAGACTCACCAGAAATCTTTTTGGTGCAGGTGCAAACCTTACCGGTTCTTTTACAACTCCGTTTGTAAATGTGACTGCTACCACCAAATTGAAATTCAAGTACAGAGTTGTTAATTATTCAGGATATCCGGCAACTGCTACACCTGACTCCAACTTCATGGTCTGGATTTCATTCTCAACAAATTACGGCGGAACATTTACCGTTGCTGATTCAATTGGCAAGGGAAGACATACAGTCACAACTAATTACGTTGAGAAAGAGTGGGATCTGGGTGCTCTGGCCGGTCAGGTCGTTCAGGTTAAAATTGACGGTCTAAAGATCAACGGAGACTTTTATGTTGATTTTGATGATTGGTTTATCGGAACTCCACCCGCTGCTGCTATCGACTGGGGTAACCTGCAGTGGCCGCCTCAGGCAACCATCACAGCAGGTGATTCAGTAACTGTTTACGGACAGGCTTATAAAGCCGGTGTTACAGACTCAACAGGTCAGGCATTCGGTCTTAATGCATGGGTTGGTATCAGTACGGTTAATAACAATCCTGCAAACTGGACAAACTGGGTTCCTGCAGTTTTCAACACTCAGGTTGGAAACAATGATGAATTCATGGCCTCAATCGGCAAAACACTTGCCCCCGGCACATATTATTACGCTTACAGATATCAGTATCTTGGCGGACCCTACAGATACGGAGGTTACACAACACCTTCCGCTGGTTTCTGGGATAGCACAACCAGCGTCTCAGGTGTGCTGACGGTAAATCCGTACTCTGTTTCGTCTCTGCCTTACACACAGAGCTTTGATGATGTTGCATTTCCTCCCACAGGATGGACCGTTGAAAATAAAAACAGCGGACCAACATGGACAAGGTCAACTGCTGCCCCGAGAACAGGCGCCGGTCATGCACGTTATTCATACAACAGCACGATCCCCGGAAACGACTGGATGATTACACCCGGTATTGCACTGCAGGCAGGTGAAACATACTCAGTATCATACTGGTACAAAGCAGCATCGAACTCTTTCCCTGAAAAAATGAAGGTGCTTGTCGGTGCAGCACAGCTTTCAGACAGTCTTACAACCGTATTGTTTGATCACACTCAGATAGGTAATACTGCTTATCAGAATAATACGGTATTCTTTACCGCACCGGAGACTAAACAGTACTATTTTGGTTTCCAGGTATACTCTGACGCAGATATGTGGAATCTTGATGTTGATGATATTACAATAGCTCAATTACCTCAGGTTGATTATGCTGCTATCGGTTTAGAGCAGTATACTCCTTCGGGTCTTGAGACTGTTAAATCATTCAGCATGTCAAAAGAAAAAGAAACCTTACAGGTTGATAATCTTACAGGAGGAACCACTGCTTCAACTGTCAATAACAGTTCAGTTGTTCCCGGCGCTGCTTCCGGAAATCTTACTGAAGCGCTGCTCCCGGTTTATCTGAGGGGGCTTGTTAAACAGCAGGGTTCAACCGGACCGGCTTATGTTCTGCAGAATTCTTTTAACGGAGTTGCCGGCAGCGACGTAAACAGACCCGGTATCGGAAATATCGGAGGTGTTGACTCTGTTGGCTTAATGTTCACCCCAACCGCACGCGGTACATTCAGTGCAACAATTAAAGCTGTTGCAGGCGGTGATGCAGATACAACCAATAACATGTTCGTAAACAACAAAGTGCTGGTATATCCTGATTCAGCATTTGTTATAAAATATGATGCAGCCGAAACAAATGCGCTTACTTCAATCGGTTTCGGTACCAATAACCTTCCGCTTACTGCGGGTGTCAGATTCACTGCTCCGCAGTCTATGAGAGTTGCTAACATTGATGCTATTTACAGAAATGAAAATGCCCCTGATTCTATTGAAGTTACAATACGCGCAGCAGGAACTGATACAACAGCTCCGGGCGCAGTATTATATTCAAAGAAATTTGCAGGTATCAACTATATCAATGAAGGCTCTGCAATTCAGTATGTAACATTACCTATGGGTGATGATGCGCCCACATTTGCAGCAGGCTCAGATTTCTGGGTATCGATATCATTTGTTTCAGCTATTCAATACCCTATGGGCGCACATTCAGGAACGATTCCTGTACCGGGAAGAAGCTTTCTTTCATCTGATGGCGGCACAACATGGTTCCCGCTTATAATAGGCAGCACTCCTTATGCATGGGTAATGAGAATAATAGGTGTTTCTTATACTCCGCCTCCGCCGCCCGCATTTACTACTCTCTGGGAGAGATCACAGAGTGCAAACACTCTTCCTGCATGGTTCTCAACAACCGCATCAACTGAACGTGGTCTTGGCTATGGTATGGTTAATACAGGAACTCCCGGCAGAGAAATGGTTTACAGAGTATTTGTTCCAAGCAGAAACGGATCTATAGCTGTAAGGATGGTAGATGCACTTGACGGCACTGATGCCGGCAATCTGAATGTAACCGGTATCTTAGGCGGCACATTTCCACTGAACGACATTGAAGTTACTGCCGATGGTAAAATTCTTGCTGCAAATCTGATTACCTCAAGCTCAAGTGACTTTAAGGTATATATGTGGAATGACCTGTCATCACTCCCGAGTGTTGCTCTCCAGTATACTCCGGCATCAACTCTGAGCAACATAAGACTGGGTGATAAAATACGCGTAACCGGCAGTATGTCAGATAACAGCGCTGTTATCTGGGCAGTTGATGCAAATAATCCGCGTGTATTCAAATTCACTATGAGTAACGGTGCATTCACAACCACTCCTGAAATAATTGCACTCGGCAACTCAGTAACAGGAGCTACCGGTTCAGTGGGACCGCTCCCCAATGGCGATTTCTACTATAATTCAAACGGTAAGAACCCGATGAAATTCACCGCTGCCGGCAGCATAGTTGATACTATTCCGGGTACGGTAATTCCAACAGGTTCAAACTCAATAATGTACCTCGGAAGCATTGACAGATCGGCAACCGAATATGTAGTTACTTTTGCATACGGTGGCGGAAATGAAAATGCTTTTGTTGCTGCAATTCCCAACGGTGATCCTAATGTTGCAACACTCTATGGAAAAACACCTTCACTGGGCTCTAATCCAAATGGAAACGGTACAGGTGATGTTGCAGTCAGAATAAATGATGACAATACCAGAACAATATTCGTTCTTTCAACAAACAATGGATTTGGTGCATACAAAACCACCACAGTTGTTCCTGTTGAATTTGCTTCATTTGTTGCTGCCGCAGAAGGCAGAAATGCCGTTCTTAACTGGTCAACAGCAACAGAAACCAATGCAAAAGAATTTGTTATCGAAAGAAAAGCAGGTTCTGATGAATGGTCATCTGCAGGTGTTGTAAGAGCTGCCGGAACAACAACCGCAACTCAGAATTATACATTCACAGATAAGAATCTTAATTCAGGAAAATATCAGTACAGACTGAGACAAATCGATTTTGACGGAACATTTGCTTTCAGCAAAACCGTTGAAGTTGAAATAGGCACCCCCGTTGCCTTTGAGCTGTCTCAGAACTACCCGAACCCATTCAACCCGAGCACGAGAATCAACTTCTCAATACCCGTTGCAGCCAGAGTAACTCTTGAGTTATTTGACATCAGCGGACAGAGAGTTGCCGTTCTTCTTGATACAGATCTTAATACGGGATATCACACAGTTGATGTTGATGCCGTTAAATACGGAATGTCATCAGGTGTTTATATCTACAGAATTAATGCTGTTGACGTAAACGGAAAGAATTTCTCAAGCACAAAGAAAATGGCTCTTCTCAAGTAATCTGATATATTCAGAATTTCTTAAAGGCTCTCAGCAGAAATGCGGGGAGCCTTTTTTATTTTATAGCTGTTGTATTGCCCTTCTGCAAAAAAGTCAGATGTATTGCTCTTCACACAGTTGATCTGATGTTCATCTTACACTCACCAATGGCTTGCAGTCTGTTTCCTGCAGATATTTTAGTGGCTGAATAACGCATCATGAATATACTCTCCGGAGTGACAAAAGAACCGTCATTTCCATTTAATACGGGTGAGTTGCTATATTGGAAGGCAGAAAAATTAATTTAGAGAAAATGAGCATTATTGAAAAAATTCTGAATCATCCTGTTTTAAGAGAAAATCCCCCTGTGCTGGTAGATATAGGCGCCTCCGGTGAAATTGATAAAAAGTGGAAAAAGCTTGCTCCTTATTCAATCTGCCTCATATTTGATGCCGATGACCGTGAATTTGGCTACAGTGCATCAGAAGGCAGCGGGTTCAAAAAACTGTATATATATAATTCTATAGTTTCTGATGAACCCGGAGAGGAAACCGATTTCTTTCTTACTAAATCACCATACTGCTCGAGCAGTTTGGAACCAGATTCCCATGGACTTTCCGACTGGTTTTTTGCAGATAAGTTTACGATAGAGAAGAAAGTCAGATTAAAGAATAAAACCCTGCGAGCAGTTCTTGAAGAAATGGGACTGGAAACTATCGACTGGTTTAAGAGTGACTCTCAGGGTACTGATTTAAGATTATATAAGAATATACCAGATAAGATCCGCGGAAGAATTCTTGCTGCGGAATTAGAGCCGGGTTTTATTGATTCATATAAAGGTGAAGATAAATTTTACGATGTTCTATCTGAGTTTGAAAAGGAAAATTTCTGGATTGCTGATATGGTGGTTAAGGGCAGCCACAGAATAAAAAAGAAAACCGTGGAGCTTCTGTTCGGAGGAGGAATTTACGGAAGGCTTGCAGCTTTTTCCCAGAAAAAAGCACCCGGCTGGGCAGAACTGACATTTCTAAGAAAACCAAATCCGGTTCAGGATACCAGAAGCCTGCTTCTTCTTTTCCTTTTTGCCGATACTGAAAAACAGTACGGATTTGCCTTTGAAACCGCTATGAAGGGAGCTGAGATTACGGGGGATCCGCTTTTCAGAGATCTGCAGAAGTATGCAAGACGAAAGATGCTTCTTAATCTGCTTAAATTTAAGTTTTTGCCCTCGTTATTTGAAAAGATGGGTAAAATGTTTTAAGAAAAAGGCTTGGGAGAAAAGAAAAAAATCAGCGGATGCCATCAGGCATAACTTATCATATCCGCTGCTTCTTTTCCTTTGGTCATTGTTTTAAAATAAAATATAGCGCGCATCTGTTCAAATTTTTTAAGTGCTGAAACTATATAATCCTGTGAAGACTGAGGTTCAAGAAGATCTTTAATAACGAGATGCTTGGCATAAACAAGAGTATCTTCCATCAATTCCATGATTCGTCTGTTAATTGGTTCCCAGTCGGTCTCAAGTCTGTAACCTTTGCGGGCCCAGATTTCCTGTTTAATCAGATTCCTTATTTTAGAGTCATTAGAAAGCGAGCCAAGTCCGTGCCCGTTATCCGAAAGATCAAAAGATTTTATTTCATAAAGCCGGTAGTCTTTAGCCTCTTTAGAAGCTGAGGCAATTCCCTCTATGTATAACTCTTTATAGCACTCCCACCTGATCGCATCAAGAATTTCGGTTTCGAAGTTTTTCTCACACAGGAGATTGTATGCTGCGGCAGCGTATTCTCTTATCTGTTCAGGACCGTTATCAATCAACTTATATACTGATGCAAGGATGTTCTGGAACGAGAGGTATTCATTTCGTTTTTTGAGATCGGTTGTAACGAATTTTACAATAAGGTCATAATGGTTAGTCAGTATTTTTACTTCCTTGCTGATTTCTTCAGGTATGTAATCTGTCAGGAACTGAGTGTAGTTTTCAAACCCGTAAGCCTTGCCAGATTTATCTTCTGCCGTAAAAAGCAGATCTTCAATCAGGTCATGTAATGCTGCAACTGCGCTGTACTTGAATGTTGTCTGATCATCATTCAGCCCGATTGCAGTTGCAAGAGTTCCAACCCGGTTAGCATGCGCTATAGTAGGCACCCCGCATTTTCTTACCAGCTTGTGTTTGCTGAAAAGTTTGAACGCATTTCTCACAGTAACGGCATAATCATGATAATAATAAGCGAGTTCTGAAGAAGGGGGTACATCGCCAAATAATATGGTCGAATGAATTTTCTGAAAGTTAGAATCAGTTTCTATTGCTGAACGGGTGTCAGAAATGTCGGTTGGGGCATCTGCATGATGTGGCCGCACAGATAATCCGCTGTCATCTCTTGAAGAGATAAATTTATCGAGATTGTATTTGATTACGCGTGTCTTTGATTCGCCGAAAAGGCTTCGTATCAGACTTTCAGAAGGAATTGTTCCGAATATAATATTCTCAAGAAGTTCTTCGGCAAGACGATATCTGCCATCTTCCCGGTACTTTCTCATTTCATAAGTATAACGCATTACAACACCTCCTCGCACTGGATATTAAAAATCTAAATTCTTACTTCCGTAAATAAAATAATAAATCTGACATCAGATTGCAAGGAAAGATAAAATGGTACTATGAGGCTGAACGAAATTATCTCCATGTTTTCCTGCCCTCTTTCGATTCTAATATTTTAACGCGTTCTGGATTATCAGCCAAACCGGGCTGATCACCTATTCTCAGAATAATGCCTGCTCCCGCGGTTTCTTTTTCTGCTTTTATGTTTTCGTTTCGTCTCTTGCTGATAAAAGACCATGCCACTGCAGCTGCAAAAAGAAAAATGATCAATGCACCTGCAACATAAAAGAGAATATTCAGTGAATCTCTGAAATTATCCATGTTTCTCTTTTTATTTTCAATCTTAAAAAAATGAAATTTAATATGATTCAAGATAAGATATTATTTTACAATAAGTTAAGAAATTAAGAGGTATTGTTCAACACATAGAAAAATTTCTTGGTTTTTTGTCACAAAATTCAGATTTTAAGCACTCTATACTTAAATTAACGTCACCATAAAAATTTTGATGAAAAAACTGTTTTTTTATTTGACATTTGGCGGATTATGTGCTTTGTATGCTGCGGGATGTGAGATGATTTATCCACCGGCGGAAAAAAATCTTCCCGGCGGAAAAGATGCTCACACGGAGGCAAAGGGATTTTCATTCCACAAGCCGGGTTATAAGACCCCTTTTGCCCCTGAAAGCGGATGCAGCAGCTCATTATGCCACGGGAGTGATCTCAGAGGGGGTGTGGCATTTGTTGAAGGACGGGAGAGAATTGCTCCTTCATGTTATCAGTGCCATGGTGCCGAATGGGAAAAAAAGGATTAACACTATGAGAAAATCAGCAGTCATATTTTTGTTTCTTTTGACATCATTTACAACGGCTCAGAAAGCTCCGGATTTTACCGCCAAAGATATCGGCGGTAAGGAGATAAAGCTTGCAGATTATGCAGGGAAAACCGTTCTGATCGATTTCTGGGCATCATGGTGTGTTCCCTGCCGCAAGGAAATGCCTTTTCTTATTGAGCTTTATAACGATCTGAAAGACAGGAATTTTATTATTCTTGCAGTAAACGTTGATGATGATCTTCAGAAAGTTGACAAGTTTTTCCGTGATATTAAAATGACTCCTTCATTTCCTGTGATATTTGATCAGGAAAGCAATCTGCCGCCTCTTTATGAGCTTGAAAAATTCCCGACGTCATTTCTTTTGGATAAAAACGGAATTATTAAAGAAACATTTGCCGGATTTACAGATGAACACAAAAGTAAAATCAGATCTGCTGTGGAGGCACTGCTGAATGAAAAACAATAAATTCCGTTTACTTTTTCTTGTTCCCGCAGCAATTTTACTGGCGGCTGCACTGAGCGGCTGCGCAGTAGTTCAGCCTTGGGAGAGAAGCATACTTTCGGATCCGATTATGATCATAGATGAGAATCCTATTGAGAAGGGTGTGTTTGAACACCACCTTGACTACCGCGAAGGCTCTGTGGGTGGAACCGGAGCACAAAGCGGAGGATGCGGCTGTGGTTAAAAAGTTAATTCTTTCTGTCTTTATTTTAAGTGCGTCTCTTATTCCCCAGGAGCTTCCTCTGAATGAGGTTCAGGTTAATATAAACGGGTACTTCGATAATTTCGGGGTCAATATTCTTTACCCGACTGTTTCAGTAAATAAGCAGATTTCAGATAAAACATCTCTTAACGCGAGATATCTGGTAGATGTTATCAGTGCTGCATCAATGAAGACTGTGTTCAGGGTCGACGGAGTTTCATCTGCAACGCAGAATCCGCATGGCGGCGCCGAGAGCAAGCCGGATGAGATGAGGCATGAGCTTGGGGGCGGAATCACTCATCTTCTTGGTGAAATTCTGATCAGCCTGAACGGAATTTACAGCACCGAGCATGATTATACTTCCAAAACAATGGCGGCCAGCGTCAGTATTCCCTTTACAAAAAAGAACACAGTCCTTAATCTGGGTTTTGTAAGGAGCTGGGATGTTGTTTTTCCTCAGACAAGATTCCGGGAGAAGGATAAAAATGTAATTTCGCTTAATGCCGGTCTGTCGCAGATTCTGGGTAAAGGGTGGATAACGCAGCTTAATTTATTTTATTCAAGGAATGACGGATTCCTTTCAGATGCTTATCAGGTTGTACGTTTCATTAACCGCGACAGAGTAATATATTATTCGCCCAATTATCCTGATAACCGTGACCGCAGGGCAGTTGGTATCAGAAGCAGTTATTCTATTGACGGCAAATCTTCCATTCAGCTCGGTTACCGTTATTACTGGGATACGTGGGATGTGAGATCACATACTTTCAATGCCTTGTACCAGCGTCATCTCAGTGAAATGGTCACTCTTGCAGTAGGTGCAAGATTCTATAACCAGACCAAAGCATATTTCTTTAAAGAAACATACGCTGTTCCTGAAGAGCTTATGGCGGTTGATGCAAAGCTTAATGCATCAGTCTCACAGGAAATTGAATTAAAATTAAATATTAAAGGTGATGCGTTATCAGGAATTCCGTTCCTGAGAAACTTTTTTTCACAGGAAACAGACTTATCTGCAAGTCTGAATTTTTACATCAGACAGACTCCGTCGCCGGACTGGTTCAGCAGAAGAAAAACATTGTATGCTTATATACTGAGCATAGGTTACAGATACAGGTTTTAAAGAGAGGATTTATGAACAGAAGAAATTTTTTGAAATCAGGTGCGTTCATTGCAGCAGTCATTGCTGTAAGGCCTGTTATTGCGGCTGATATTTTCAGTAAAACACAAAATGATATTTCAGGGGTATTTTCTCTTGATATCATAACAGGAAATCCCGACAAGGCAGTTTTAGCAGCAGAAAGGTTTCTGAAAAAGTTTTATAACGGTAAAATC
>CAYPMQ010000106.1:0-10096 GCA_964411625.1 uncultured Ignavibacteriaceae bacterium | reverse complement strand
GTATTTCACCGATATACCCGTGCTCCATGAGTGAAGGGGTGCCGCCGCCGAAAAAAACAGAAATAAAATTATTCTTATTCTGATGAACTTCGGCGTAGTGATCAATTTCTTTTTTGAGAGCAGAGAGATAAGACTGAATATTATCAGATGTTATAATGGAGTAAAAATCACAGTAGATGCATTTGTGATCGCAAAAAGGGATGTGTACATAAATACCGGCCTGTTCCCTGAAAAACATCAGTTCAGCCGTTTACCGCGTTAATGAGTTCACGGGCACTGTTCAATGCTGCGGGTGTTATCTCCTCACCGCTGATAAGTTTGGCTATTTCCGTGATTTTTCCCTCACCCGTAATTTCAGTTATTGCCGAGACAGTCTCATTGCCGTTTTCAGATTTTGTGACTATGTAATGGTTTTGTGAGTATGCCGCAATCTGTGGCAGATGGGTTATGGCGATAACCTGGTGGTACTCTGCCAGATTTTTCAGAGCGGCTCCCACTTTCCGGGCAATTCTGCCGCTGACTCCCGTATCAACTTCATCAAAAACAAGTACGGGTACACCGTCATTCTCTGCAAGTGCTGCTTTAAGTGATAACATCACTCTGGATACTTCACCGCCTGAAGCAACCTTTACAAGGGATTTAAGTTCTTCGCCGGGATTTGTTGATATAAGAAACTCCACACGGTTAATGCCATCGGGAAGAAGCCTGAAATTACCTGAATCATCTGATGCTGACATCTTCTGCTCAAACGGAGCGTGTTCTCTCTCAATACTGATCCTGAATCTTCCGTTTTTAATACCCAGCGATTCAAGCTGCTCAAGAATTTTTTCTTCAAGTTTAACCGCAGCCTCTTTTCTCGAAGCTTCTATTTTAACAGCGAGATCAAGACATTTATCACGCTGCTCCCTGATACTTTCTCTTACTGACTCAAGCATCATCCCGAAATTTGTATTCAGGACAAGCTCTTCGGCAATTTCTTCCCTATAGCTTATGAGTTCAGAAATAGTTTTGCTGTATTTCTTTTTAATGTGGTTTATGGCGCTCAGTCTGTCTCTGAGATTTTCGAGATGGACGGGATCCATGTCAATTGATGAGGTGTACTTTCTGATATAATCAGATGCCTCATCAATAATTGCGGCTGCAGCTCTGAGCTCATTAAGTATCAGATCAAACTTGTTATCAATTGTATTGAGGTTTTCAAAATCTTTAATAACAGAATAAAGTATTGAATGAACAGAATTTTCATCTTCGTAAAGCTTAAGGGATGCAGCATGCCCGAGTTCAAGTATTCTCTCAGAGTTTTCCAGAACATTCAGTTCTTCTTCAATCTCTTCATCTTCATTCTCTTTCGGGGTAACTTTGTCAATTTCCTTAAGAACAAATGAAAGATAATCCCGCTTTTCCTCAAGTTTTTCTTTTCCTGAAATCAGATCGGATTCTTCATGGAGCAGATCACGCAGCTTTTTCAGCTCTTCCCTGTAGGCGTTGATAAGACTGTCATTCTTGGCGTAAGAATCTACATAAAAGCAGTGATACTCCTGCTTCAGAAGGAGCTGATGTTCGTGCTGACCGTGGAGATCAACCAAAAGATTACCAAGCTGCTTCAGCACGGCAAGATTTACCGGAGTATCGTTTACAAAACAGCGGTTGTTACCTTTTACGGATATTTCCCTCCTGACAATCAGTTCATCACTCTTTTCAATATCATTTTGAGTGAGGAAGGTATCTGCAGCAGCATTGTTTTTAAGTTCAAATATTCCTTCAACCACGGCCTTCTGTGCACCCCTGCTAATTGCTTCAACTGAGGCTCTTTCCCCAAGCAGGAGATTCAGGGCGTCAAGAAGAATTGATTTGCCCGCACCGGTCTCACCCGTGATGATATTAAGTCGGCTGCCGAAGCTGATTTCTGCAGCGCGTATTAATGCATAATCTTTAATAATAAGGGTTTTAAGCATCTGAGGAATTATTTTTACTTAACCAGAGTTTTGCAATCGTATAAGCGGTGATACTTTTCCCGTCGTAGAATTTGTTTTCAAGAATCATTTCATCAATCTCGTCAAAAGTGAATTCATGAATCTCCATTCCGAATTCTCCTTCCTCTCTGCGTGTCTCACCGGGGGTCAGATTGAGCGCCAGATAAAGATGAAGCAGTTCAGTGCAGAATCCCGGGGTTGTTGCCACCTTGCCAAGATAGACAAACTTATCTGATCTGTAACCGGTTTCCTCTTCAAGCTCCCTGACGGCACATAAGTGAGGATCTTCACCCTGTTCAAGCTTTCCCGCCGGAAACTCATAAAAAAATTTCTGATGCGGATATCTGAACTGATGAACAAGCACAGCTTTATTTTCTGCTGTAACCGGAACAACCACCGCCCCGCCGGGATGAACTGCTATCTGCCGCTCTCCGTAATTACCGCTGTGATACTCGAGTTTATCAAGCTGAAGATCAAACACTTTCCCTTTGTAGAGAATCTCCGATGAAACAATCCTGTAGTTGGGCTCAAACCTTTTACTCATAATATTCAGCCAGCTCCGAGCCGAGGAATTTAACAAGAGCCGTTATCACTCCCAGATCATCAAGATAACCTGCAAGCGGTATCAGATCGGGGATTGTATCGAACGGTGCAATCAGATAAACGAGTCCCGCAACCACAATGGCTTTTCTCTGCCAGCCTATATCACCATCTTTCATATATTTGAAAAGTGCTATGACATCATGCAGAAAGGATAGTTTTCCGCTGATAATCTCGAGTTTTTCCCAGAAGTTTGCCTCAACAAAATTCTTTTTCTCTTCATACTCATGCTTTGAGTAAAGGGAGAGTTTTTCATCTTTAAACTCGGAAAGATCGTGCCACTCATAAAATTCATTATCGAGTTCGAACCCGCGGGATTCTTTTTTCATATTTATCCTCTTTATTTTCCGGTCTTGTAATATCTTTCAAACCAGCCGAAAACCGTCTGCCACCATAATTTTGCGTTCTGCGGTTTTGATACAAAATGGGTTTCATCAGGAAAATACAGAAACTTACTTTCAACTCCGAGTCTCTGAAGCGAAGTGAAAAGCTGGAAAGCCTGTTCCTCAGGCACGCGGAAATCATAAGCACCATGCACAACAAGCACCGGTGTTTTGCAGTTATGTATATATCTGTGTGGGGAGAATTTTTCGTAAAGTTCACGATTCTCCCACGGTGCCCCTTTATTTTCCCATTCAGGAAACCATAATTCTTCAGTTGTGCCGTACATGCTCTCAAGATTAAACACCCCTGCATGTGAAACCAGCGCATTAAACCTGTCCGTATGACCGGCTATCCAGTTAATCATGTATCCGCCGTAAGACGCACCGGCGGCAAATGTATTATTTGAATCAATAAAAGCGAAATTTCTGATTGCATAATCATATGCATTCATGAGATCAGTATATACCTTACCACCCCAGTCACCGCTGATTTCATCTGTGAATTTCTGGCCGTAACCTGTACTGCCTCTTGGGTTGGGGGCAATAACAACATATCCGCCTGAAGCAAAAAGCTGAACATTCCATCTGTAATGGAAATCATCTGACCAGGCGCCCTGCGGACCTCCGTGAATCAGGAATATCATCGGGTATTTCTGAGACGGGTCAAAATGAGGAGGTTTTATCATTACAGACTGAACAGGCGTTCCGTCTGCGCCTTTGCTCCAGAAAGTCTCAACAGGATTCATCAGAATTCTGTCTAGTTTCTTTTTATTAACAAAGGTGAGCTGTTTTACATCTCCGCCACTGAGATCAGTCGTGAACAACTCATAGGGGAGATTTACAGCCTGTTTTCTGAAATAAAATCTTCCGTTTGCAATTGTCAGGTTATCAAGGTTGTGTCCTTTTATTACCGGCTTAATTTCTCCGCCCGAAGTACTGACGGTGAATACGGTTTTATGAATTTCCTGTTCTGCAGTGAAATAAACTGATTTTGAATCATCTGCCCATAAAATTTCATCAACCGAAAGCCCGAATCCAACTGTTAGGTCAGTAATTTTTCCGGTTGCCCTTTCCATTAACATGAGTCTTTTTCTGTCAGCTTCAAATCCGGCTCGCTCCATTGATGCCCATGCAAGGTACTTCCCGTCAGGTGAATACTTCGGATTGCAGTCAACACCTTTGCTGACAGATACCCTGGTAAACTTTGTGGGAGTATCTTTTGTGATATCGCTTACTTTTATAACAAAAATGTCATTGTTAGTTGAAAGCGCAAGCACTTGATCAGTATTCATCACGAAAGCAATTTCCTGTCCGTCGGGAGAAAAAGTGTAATCAGATGCGCTTCCGAGTGCTATCGGGGGGACGTCAGAACTGCTTCCGGGAGTGAGGTCAACAACTTCTTTTGACTCAACGTCAAGAATGAAAAGATGACTTCTCTTATCTCCCCTCCAGTCATTCCAGTGTCTGTACATAAGTTCAGTGAAGATGCTTGCCTTAACGTGATTTTTTTCCTTTTTCTCATCTTTTCTTTTATTGCATTCCTGATCAAAACAATCAGGATAAACTGAAGATATAAAAAGAATCTTTTTGCTGTCAGGTGACCATACTATCCCTGAAGCACCCGTGTACATATCAGTGATTTTTACCGCATCCGAGCCGTCAATGCTGCTGATCCAGATCTGATCTTCAAATATGTAAGCAGCTTTTTTACCGTCAGGCGAGAATTTAATTCCCGATTCACTTTTTTCGGTCATTCTGAAAGGCATGACATTTTTACCGTCAATATCTGAGATAAAAATATTTGTATTGCCTTTATTCAGATCCATGCTGTAAACAGCCGAAACATAAGCCAGTTTTTTACCGTCAGGTGATATTTCAAATCCGTTGATTCTCTCCATTTCCCAGAGATCGTCAACCGTAAGGGGATCAGTCTGTGAAAAAAGCGATGCGGTTATTAAAACCAGCAAAAGCATTAAATTCTTCATAATTTTTCCTGAAATTGTACGGGGATTTTTAATCAAAAAAATTTCATTTTTAAAGTTAAGAAATAAAGATGATTTTAGTTAGACGTAAACAATTCCACTTTCACTAAATTTCCCGGAATAATGCAGAGTTTTCTTCCGGTAAATTAGAGAACCTGGAAAAAATTTAAACTTTTCATAGCAAAAAAGCTCTAATAAGACAATAGTCTTTTTTTTTATTTAATTATATTTTATTTCTATTTTCGTAGAAGACTTAATTAAGATTTTTCAGAAGAATATAAAGAAACAATAACAACCCCATAAGGAGTTTTTATGATTTGGGATTTCGAAAGACTTGTTGCAGAGTCTGAAGAATTAAGAAATATGGTGACGGCGGGTTTCGGGCTGACCGATGAATTATCGCTCTCTCCCAAGAAAACCAATGACGATGATTTTGATGATGACTTCGAAGATGAAGAAGATGAATTCGATGATTTTGATGATATGGATGACGATGATTTTGATGATGACTTCGAAGATGATGACTTTGATGATGAAGAGTTTGATGATTTTGATGACGAAGAGGGCGAGGAAGAAGATTTCTATGAAGAAGACTTTAATTTTGACGAAGAAGATGATTTAGATGATGAAGATGACGATGACTTATAGCAGTCATCGTCTCCTCTTCTTTTAATTATTCACCTAAATATTTTCCGGGGACAAGATAATTTCTGACATAATCGGTAACTCCGG
Source organism: uncultured Ignavibacteriaceae bacterium (assembly GCA_964411625.1). Classification (GTDB taxonomy): domain Bacteria; phylum Bacteroidota; class Ignavibacteria; order Ignavibacteriales; family Ignavibacteriaceae; genus JABWCA01. Next base: position 4,426 of record CAYPMQ010000106.1, on the reverse strand, counting down.
CCCTTATATCCCATTTTGGTCCGGGGTAACCGGTTGATAAGAGTTTTTCAGTATCTGCTTCAGTAAAATACTGATATTTGGGGGCAAGATAATCAGGCATATCAACAAAGTTTATTTTAGTTTCTTTACCAAGTGCGTCAAAAATTGCCGTAACAAGATCAATCCAAGTAGCCGCCTTGCCGTAACCTATATTATATAAACCATTAAAATTCGGGTTATCTGCAAAGTGCAGCGTCATATCAACCGCATCCTTAACGTAGATGAAATCTCTTTTTTGTTCACCGTCTTTGTAATCGGGATGGAGTGACTTAAAAAGATTCACAAAACCGTTATCTCTTATCTGTTCAAACGCTTTATGAACAACGCTTCTCATATCGCCTTTATGGGCTTCGTTTGGTCCGTAAACGTTGAAATATTTCATTCCTGCAATTGATTTTATAAGCCCGGTTCTGAAGGCATAAACATCAAACATGTTTTTTGAATACCCGTACATATTCAGGGGTTTTAACTTAAGGCACTCATTGTCATGATCTTTAAAGCCAAGCTTACCATCACCGTATGTTGCCGCAGATGAGGCATAAACAAACCTGATTCTGTTTTCAACGCAGAACTCGGCTAAAAGCTTGGTATACCTGAAATTGTTGCTTATAAGATGGTCTGCATCCTTTTCAGTGGTTGATGAATTAGCCCCCATGTGGATAACTGTTTCAATTTCGTATTTGCAGGTGCCCGTTTCAAGCTTCTGCATCATTTCATGTTTATTTATAAAATCAAGATATCTGAGATTTACCAGATTTTTCCATTTTTCGTCTCTTCCGAGTTCATCAACAATAAGAATATCTGTCTCACCCCTGTTATTAAGTTCCCATACCAATGCGCTTCCTATGAATCCAGCGCCGCCTGTTACCACTATCATATTAAGATCTGACCGGTTTATTTGAAATTTAATTTACTTAAATTACAAAGTTAAATTATTTTTATTTGAATTACCCATTTATCCTTTTTTAACATTACGAAAATCACACCGAAGTTGAATTTTGGTGTTTTCCGGTACTGAGTTATGAATTTCAGTGATCACCGGGGTGTAAAAAATCAGGAATTTATTTCAGAAGGCACGATGAACAGAACTTTAGAGACCCTGCGCGATTTATTAAGCAAAAGAATACTTGTAATTGACGGTGCCATGGGCACGATGATACAGCGGCATAAACCTACCGAAGAAGATTTCAGAGGGGAACGATTTAAGGATCATCCTCATGAACTTAAAGGAAATAATGATCTTCTTTCAATTACCCGCCCTGATATTATTAAGGGCATCCATAAAATGTACCTTGAAGCCGGCGCGGACATTATTGAGACTAATACCTTCAGCGGAACTTCAATTTCACAGGCTGATTATCATCTTGAAGAGCTCGCTTATGAATTGAATTATCAGTCGGCTAAAATAGCAAAAGAAGCTGCTCTGGAATTCACACAAAAAACTCCGGATAAACCGAGATTTGTGGCCGGAGCGCTGGGCCCCACAACAAAAAGCGCATCGCTTTCTCCGGATGTTAATGATCCCGGCTTCAGAAATGTAACCTTTAACGAACTCGTACAGGCTTATTACACCCAGACTAAAGGGCTGGTTGAGGGCGGCGCTGATATCCTTCTGGTGGAAACGATATTTGATACCCTGAATGCAAAAGCTGCCATTTATGCAATTGAAGAGTATTGTCATGATACGGAATGTGATATCCCGGTTATGATTTCCGGAACTATTGTTGATATGAGCGGTAGAACTCTGAGCGGTCAGACAAACGAGGCATTTTTGATTTCGCTGCTGCATACTAAAAATCTTCTCAGCATTGGGCTTAACTGTGCGCTTGGTGCTACTCAGATGCGTCCTTTCCTTCAGGAACTTTCACAAAAAGCGCCCGTTTACATAAGCGTCTATCCGAATGCCGGTCTGCCTAATGAGTTCGGAGAATATGATGAGACCCCTAAAACAATGGCCGGGATTCTTAAGGAATTTGCACAAGAAGGATTTTATAATATTGTGGGAGGCTGCTGCGGCACTACACCTGATCATATAAAGACGATAGCAGAAACCGTGAAAAACTTTAAACCGAGGGAGATCCCTCAGTTTGAGCCCTACCTCAGACTCAGCGGACTTGAAGCATTAACCATTACCCGAATGACTAATTTTGTGAATATCGGTGAGAGAACCAACGTCGCCGGTTCAAAAAAATTCGCAAGACTGATCATGAACGGGAATTACGAAGAAGCACTGAGTATAGCACGCAATCAGGTTGAAGGAGGGGCACAGGTTCTTGATGTCAACATGGATGAAGGAATGCTTGATTCAGAAGCTGCAATGAGGAAATTCCTCAATCTGCTCGGTTCCGAACCTGATATTGCCAAGCTTCCTATCATGATCGATTCCTCCAAATGGTCTGTTCTCGAAACGGGGCTTCAGTGCCTTCAGGGTAAAAGTATCGTAAACTCAATCAGTCTGAAGGAAGGCGAGGAAATATTCAGAGAGCATGCCAGAAAAGTTCTGCAGTACGGGGCGGCTGTAATTGTAATGGCATTTGATGAAAAAGGTCAGGCAGATACTTTTGAAAGAAAAATTGAGGTCTGCGAAAGAGCATACAGAATTCTCACTGATGATGTGGGGTTCCCCCCGCAGGATATAATCTTTGATCCCAATATACTTACAGTTGCCACAGGCATTGAAGAACACAACAATTATGCGGTTGATTTTATTGAAGCCACAAGATGGATAAAGGAAAATCTTCCTCATGCTAAGGTCAGCGGCGGCATAAGTAACATTTCATTCTCTTTCAGAGGCAATGATGTTGTGAGAGAGGCAATGCATTCAGCGTTCCTTTACCACGCTATCAAAGCCGGTCTTGATATGGGGATCGTTAATGCAGGGCAGCTTGCCGTTTATGAAGAGATCCCAAAAGATCTGCTTGAACTTGTTGAGGATGTTCTTCTTAACAGGAGAAAAGATGCCACAGAGCGTCTCATTGCTTACGCTGAAAATGTCAAACAGCATGGCAAAGCTGCAGAGAAAGATGAGGAGTGGAGAAAATTACCTGTTACGGAAAGACTCAAACATGCCCTTATTAAAGGTATTGTTGATCATATTGAAGAAGACACAGAAGAAGCCAGAAAGATGTTTGATCAGCCCCTCTCGGTTATTGAGGGACCTTTGATGGATGGCATGAATGTTGTTGGTGATCTTTTCGGCGCGGGCAAGATGTTTCTGCCTCAGGTTGTTAAATCAGCCAGGGTTATGAAGAAATCTGTCGCTTATCTGATACCTTTCATTGAAGAGGCAAAAGCCGGCAGCCCTGATAAGGGTGATCATGGTAAGGTGCTCATGGCAACTGTAAAAGGAGATGTTCATGACATTGGTAAAAATATTGTAGGAGTTGTTCTCGGGTGCAATAATTACAGGGTTATTGATCTCGGTGTGATGTGTCCGGCAGATAAGATCCTCGATACTGCCATAAAGGAAAATGTTGACATTATAGGACTCAGCGGACTTATAACCCCTTCTCTTGATGAAATGGTGCACGTTGCTAAAGAAATGGAACGCCGCGGCATGAAGATCCCCCTTCTTATTGGCGGTGCCACAACTTCAAAGATTCATACCGCAGTTAAAATTGCTCCAAACTACTCACAGCCAGTTGTTCATGTGCTTGACGCTTCAAGGAGTGTTCCCGTTGCCGGTAAACTGATCACAGCCGAGACGAGAAATGAATTTGCAGCGGAGGTTGCGGCAGAATATGAGAAAATGCGTGAGGAGCACAAGCAGAAGCAGCTGGCTAAAAATCTGATTTCAATTTCTGAAGCCAGGAAAAATAAAACCTCCATTGACTGGAAAAACCACACTCCTAAAACGCCCGTTAAGCCCGGAATCACTGAGTTTATTGATTTCCCCATTAGTGAACTCAGACCTTATATTGACTGGACTCCATTCTTCCTGACATGGGAGTTGCGCGGACGTTATCCTAAAATTTTTGATGACCCGAATTACGGAGTTGAAGCACGAAAAGTGTTTGATGATGCTAACGCCATGCTTGATAAGTTTATCGCTGATAAAAGAATTAAAGCCAATGGTATAATCGGGTTGTTTCCTGCTAACACAATTAACCATGATGATATCGAGGTTTATTCAGATGAATCGAGACATGGTATAACGGCCGTGTTTCATACCCTGAGGCAGCAGGCTCAGAAATCTGAGGGTCAGCCAAATATTGCACTAGCAGATTTTATCGCTCCCAAGGAATCGGGTATAAAAGATTACATCGGAGCATTTGCTGTTACTGCAGGAATCGGACTTGAAGAGATTGTGAAAGAGTATGAAAACGCTCACGATGATTATTCCTCCATAATGGCAAAGGCGGTAACGGACAGACTTGCAGAAGCTTTT
>CAYPMQ010000105.1:0-10197 GCA_964411625.1 uncultured Ignavibacteriaceae bacterium | reverse complement strand
GAGAGGGTCAGAGATTTCCCGAATCTCCTTGGTCTGAGGAAAAAGAGATACTTATCACTCATCTCTTCAAGCTGCTTTATAAAATGCGTTTTATCAACATAAAACATACCGCTCTCTATAAGATCAGCGAAGTTCGAGGTTTTTGAGGGGAGCCGCTTTTTAGTCATTCCTGGTCTTTGAGAATATTAATTTTCATTTGTTGAATATAAGTAAACTATTTAAGATACAACCCTGATCATGGAAATGTGCTGTTCTGAAAAGCCGGCAGCTAAAGATCACATGACCCCTCTGATTACCCTCAGCAGAATCTGAGATCATTAAACAGAAAATCTGATTGGTTTCAAAAAGAGCGGCACTGCTCCTGAACTCATCATGATCAGGTTCTGTGAATATGTCGCATGCACTCTGTTTGCATTAAAATACTAAATCTGTTTAATCTGTACGCATTTTCTTTCATCATTTTTTCTTATTTTGCCCCAATCTAATCCGGAAAAAATATGGCAAACAACAAGAAGCTGGGCAAAGCAGGTGAGGAAGCTGCTGCAGAATATCTGTTATCCCTCGGCTATGAGATTCTCACAACAAATTTCACCCACAAAGGGGCCGAAATAGATATTATTGCACTTGATCAGCAGAAAAATCTGGTGTTCTGCGAGGTTAAAACAAGAAACAACCCCGATTTTGATCCCGATTTTTCGGTGAACAAAAGTAAAATCAGGAAGCTTAAAAATGCCGCAAACGGATATTACTTTTATTCGGGTACAGATGACCATGAGTGCAGGTTTGATCTTATAATTGCCAGACCGTCTGAGACCGGTAAATTTGAAATCACCCATTTCATAAATGCATTCGATTACTGATATGGAAAAAGCAAAACAATTTCTCAGGTTTAATGAATCGCTGCAGGAAATTGCCGGAAAAATCTCCGCATGGCTCTGCTTCCTGCTCGTCATAGTGATCTGTGCGGATGTATTCACAAGATACCTCCTGAGCATCTCATTTGTTGCCCTTCAGGAGCTCGAGTGGCATCTTTTTGCAGTCATATTTCTGCTTGCCGCAGGTTATACGCTCAGGAATGGCGAGCACGTGAGAATTGATATTTTTTACCAGAGGTTCAGTGAAAGAAAAAAACACAAGCTGAATGTGTGGGGGTCTGCACTTTTACTCATTCCGTTTGCATGGGTAATGATTTATTACTCTTATGACTTTCTCATGGCTTCAGTTAGTGTCGGTGAAAGATCACCCGAAGCTTCAGGGCTTCCGGCAAGATACATTCTTAAAGCCTTTATCCCGGTATCCATGATAATACTTATAATTGAGGGCCTGGCTCAGTTTCTCGGATCACTTATCCGGCTCATAGAGAACGGGGGGGAATAATAATGCTTGAACTGCTTCCTTTCATATTCTTTGCCGTAATTGCAATTTCCCTGCTGGCAGGCTATCCTGTTGCGTTCACTTTGGGCGGGGTATCCATCCTTTTCGGGGGCATTTTATTCGGATTTGATTTTTTTGAACTCCTTCCCCTCAGAGTCTGGGGAATAATGTCAAACTATGTTCTGGTTTCAGCACCGATGTTTATTTTCATGGGCGTGATGTTTGAGCGCTCGGGAATTGCAGAGGAGCTTCTTGAAACCATGGCTCTGCTTTTTGGCAGAATGCGCGGAGGGCTTGCAATCTCAGTGCTGGTTGTCGGTGCTTTGCTCGGGGCTTCTACCGGAATTGTTGGGGCAACTATTGTCACACTTGGCGTTTTGAGTATTCCCGTTATGCTGAAAAGAGGGTGCGCCCCTGAAGATAGCTGCGGGGTTGTGGCTGCTTCGGGAACACTAGGACAGATTATTCCTCCCTCCATAATACTAATTTTGCTCGGCAGTACTCTCAATCTCTCTATCGGTGATCTCTTTCTCGGTGCTGTTATCCCGGGTCTGATTCTTGTTACTGCCTACATCTGCTGGATACTCGTTCTCAACATGATAAAACCGAACGCATTTCCTGCCTTCCCTGAAGAAGAAATCAAAAAGTTTCAGCAAAACAAAGCACGCAAAGTAATAACTGCGTTTTTGCTTCCTTCAATTCTCATTCTGCTCGTTTTAGGCTCAATGTTTATGGGTATCGCCTCCCCAACAGAGGCAGCCGCTGTAGGCGCCATGGGAGCAACGGTTCTAGCAATAATCCGAAAAAAATTTTCCAAAGAGACTCTTCTTCACGTTTCAAAAAAGACTGCTTTGATAACCAGTATGGCATTCATGATTCTGGTGGGCGCAACGGCTTTCAGTCTTGTTTTCAGAGGACTGCATGGTGACAGGGTTCTGACTGAACTTATAATTGCCTCAGAAATCGGTCCGGGAGTGTTTCTGTTTCTCGTTATGCTGATAATTTTCCTTGCGGGTTTTCTGATTGATTTCATTGAGATAATATTTATTATCGTGCCTATTGTTGCTCCGATCTTTCAGAATCATTATCAGATGGATCTGCTCTGGGTGGGTATCCTTATTGCAATGAACCTTCAGACATCATTCATGACGCCGCCGTTCGGGTTTGCGCTGTTTTATCTTAAAGGGGTTACTCCGCCTGAAATCAAAACCACACATATCTACCGGGGTGTTGTGCCTTATATCGGGATTATACTGCTGTGCCTTGCAATGCTTTATTTCTTCCCGGAACTTTCACTGTGGCTTCCGCGCATAATGAAATAAATAAGGCTGCCCCGGTTAAGGAACAACTTTAAACATGGCCGGATATCAGTGTCATTTTAGGGGGAGAGAATTATTTCAGCAGATTAATTTTTATCGATTTAGTGAAGCTTCCTGCACGCATAAGCACTATATAGTTACCGCCCAGAAGCCCGCTTCCGAAATCGTCCTTTGCGTCAAAGGTAACAGTTCTTGTTACTGACTGCATAAATTCTGAAACCAGTGTTCTTACCTTGCTTTCAAGAATATCAAATACCTCAAGTGTTACCATTCCTGAAAAGGGAACAGAGAACTGAAGTAAAGCGGTCAATCGATGTCAGTGAGAGATGTTATGCTGACCTGAGAAAATTTAGCCTGGTGTTTTAACGCTAAACGGCTCCACTGAAAAGGAGCCGCCTGCCGCTTACTTTATATAGTTTGCCGGGGTTCAGCTTCAGAGAGTATAGTTAAGTTCACTCAGTGCATTAAATTCAGACACAGACTTCTGAAATGATCTGTAAGAATCATATATCTTTTTTGAGGCAGGATCTTTTGAAACTATCTCATCCAGAACCTCTTTTGTTTTCTCTCTCAGGGCAGAAAGGGTGTCATCAGAAAATTTCTTAAAGACTGTCTTACCTTCATCCTTAATAATTTTATAGTATTCTGCGTTCTTTGCAAAAAACAAGGCTGTTATACGCTGATCAAGGTAATCTGCGGCCGCAGAAAGCACTTTCTGATAATCCTTAGGAAGAGAATCATAAGCTGATTTATTTACCACGAGTTCAGTCTGACCACAGGGTTCCTGCCAGCCGGGATAATAATAATATTTTGCAATACGGTTAAAACCCATTTTATAATCATGATACGGGCCCACCCATTCAAGCGCATCTATAACCCCCCTCTCAAGGTTTGTATAAGATTCAGCAGCCGATGCAAGAACTGTGGCAACCCCAAGTTTTGACATTACCCTGCCCCCTATTCCGGGTATTCTCATTTTAATGCCGGCAAGGTCTTTAGCGGAATTGATTTCCTTACGGAACCATCCTCCCATCTGCCCGCCAGTATTCCCGGAAGGAACAGGAAACAGACCATAACCTGCATAAAGCTCCTCCCAGAGTTTAAGTCCGCCGCCGTAATAAAGCCATGCATACATCTGATTTGTGTTAAGTCCGAAGGGGATTGCAGTAAAAAACTGTGCTGCCGGGATTTTACCCGAGTGATAGTAAGAGGCATCGTGACAGAGTTCTGCGGTTCCCTGCCTTACTGCATCAAACCCTTCAAGCGGAGGCACGAGTTCACCGCCTGCATAAACGGTTATTATAAACCTTCCTCCCGTCATTCCTTTCACCAGTTCAGAAAATTCATGAACCAGTTCTCCGTAAACAGGGAAATTGGGTGGCCATGCCGTTACCATTTTCCAGTCAACATATTCACCGGAAGCTGAGGAACCGGAGGTTTCGGCAAACGGATCCCGCCGCCTGCACGCTGAAAGGCCTGCGGTTGATAAAATGGCTGCGGCAAGTGCACCTTTTTTGAGGAAATCTCTTCTTTCCATTTAAGTATCCCGTTTTATGAGGTTCTTTTTATTACCATTATTGTTGCATCATCTTCCCATGGTTTATTATCACCAAATTCAAAAGCCTCATCAAAAATTCTTTGCATAATATCTTTGCTTGATCTGCCGGCATTAGCTTTAATAATCTCTTTCAGTCTTTCAATTCCGAAGAATTCTCCTGCAGAATTCTGTCTTTCAAAGATTCCGTCGGTATAGATAACCAGCACTGATCCTTTATGAAGCTGAGCATATCCTCTTTTCACTTCAATATCGGGGAAAGCCCCCAGAATCAGAGAGGTTGCTTCAAGTTCAGCGAAGTTACTGCCATTGTAGATAAGGGGTGACGGATGACCCGCATTTGAGTAAAACATGCTTCCGTTATCTTCAATTTCAGAATAAAAGAGAGAGATGAATGAAGTGGCATAAGTTCCGCGGAATATAACCTGATTAAGTTTGGCAAGGGTGTAAACCAGTTTCATATGTTTTTCAACACCCATTCTCAGGCCCGTCACAACATCACGGACCATAAGTGCGGCAGGAAGTCCGTGCCCGCTTGCATCACCCACGGCAATGCCGAAATTATTGCCGTCAAACTTGTAATAGTCATACATATCGCCTCCCACAAGTTCTGCGGGGCGTGAGTTTGCCGCGATATCATAACCTTCAACAGGCGGTGGCGCTATGGGAAGAAGCGACTGCTGAATTCTGGCTGCCTGCTCCATTTCGCTTTTCACTGCCTCTGAGAAAAGTCTGTAATTTATTGCCCTTCTGACTGCATTGAAGCAAAATTCTATTTCTTCTCTTACCCAGCCGCTCCGCAGATCAAATACAAAGATCCATCTTTCCTCAGGATTTGCAACTGTAAAGGCTGCGGGAATTGAATATTCAGCGTCAGTGTTAGTTCGGAACAATTTGCCGAGATGTTCATGGTCATAAATGTAGGTTCTGGACTTCAGGAGAAGCGATATCGCCTCTGACTCGCCGTCAAGCTTTTCACTGATCAGTCGGTTAAGCGATGACTCTTCCGGGTACACAAGGTCATATTCGGAGCCGTGCTCTTTATAAATCCGTCCGTTCACTATTCTGAGGTCTTCACCAAATGTCGTCTCAATTTTTTCGAGTACAAAACGTAAAAAGTCGTGGCTTCTTTTTTCCCTGCCGATATTGGCAAGTACATAGTCAAGTTTACGGTAAAATGTTTTTGGTTCTATCATAAGTTAAAAATCAGAAAAATTCATCATATAATAAAGTAAAATTACAAAAATGAACAACCCTGTTTGTTTAATTTGGGATTATTTCACAGTTAAGCATTTCTGAAAGTTAATTCAATAATAATATTTTTTAACTAACCCTAATATAGAACAATATTATTACGGAAATCAGCAGGAATTCATCACGAATATTTGCCATTCGTCAAATTCAGTGAGACAGATTGACTCCCGCGGGGCTCATTTAGCAAACTTTTTTATATCTTTATAGATTATATTTATATAAATTCTATGCCGCTGATGCAAACTAAATCCTCATTGGAAATCAATAAAGCGAAGCTCCTCAATTTCTTTAGTCAGATTGGGGGAATGACCGAATTTAATATTCTCTTCCTCAAAAGTGTTTTCAGACCGCCCTATGAGATTTCCGAAATCAGCAAACACATGTATGAACTCGGCGTTAAGACTTTCCCCATTGTAAGCATTACCGGAATTATTATTGGTCTGGTTCTGACACTTCAGTCACAGCCTATCATGGCTAAGTTTGGTGCGGAGTTTTACCTCCCTTATACTGTCACTCTTTCAGTTGTAAGAGAACTGGGGCCTGTAATAACTGCTCTTATATTTGCCGGCAGAGTAAGTTCAGGTATAGGCGCTGAACTTGGCTCAATGAGGGTTACTGAGCAGATTGATGCAATGGAGGTATCGGCAATCAATCCGTTCAGATATCTTGTGGTAACAAGAATCATTGCAACATCAATTATTCTCCCGATACTGACTATTTATGTTGATTCTCTGGCGATAGTTGGGGGATGGTTTGGCTCTTACCTGACATCAAACACCACCTGGGATCTTTATTATTCGCAGGTTATTGAGGTGCTGAAATTCGGAGATATTATTCCCGGAGTGGGCAAAACAATCGTATTTGGTTATATTGTAGGGCTGGTAGGCTCTTACATGGGGTATTTTGCAGATAAAGGAACAGAAGGCGTCGGCAAAGCCTCCACTAATTCAGTGGTTGTGGCCTCACTGCTTATAATTATATTTGATATGATTCTGGTAAAAATCACACTGTTGTTATGGCCGGTAACTTAGTAGAGATAAAGGATCTTCATAAGAGATTCGGAGAACAGATTGTTCTGAACGGCGTATCAATCAACGTTGCCGAATGTCAGAACCTTGTCGTTTTCGGTAAGAGCGGCACAGGCAAAAGTGTGCTTCTTAAATGCATGGTCGGTCTTTTGGTGCCTGATAAGGGAGATATAACAATTGACGGAAAAAAAGTTTTGACTCTTTCTCTTAAGGAGCTTAACGAACTCCGCAAGCAGATTGGCTTCCTTTTTCAGAGTGCGGCTTTATATGATTCAATGTCGGTCAGAGAAAATCTTGCATTTCCTCTAATAAGAAATTTTAATTTCACCCAAGGGGAGATTGATAAAAAAGTTGAACGCGCACTTGACCGTGTGGGACTCCTGTTTGCAATAGATAAAATGCCGAGTGAGCTTTCAGGCGGTATGAGAAAAAGAGTGGGCCTTGCCAGGTCAATTATCACTGAGCCGAAACTTATGCTTTATGATGAGCCTACAACAGGCCTTGATCCCATAACCACAAAAGAGATTTCCAAACTTATCAGGGATCTTCAGTCAGAGCTGAAGATGACCTCAGTGGCGGTTACACATGACCTTATCTGCGCCCAGATTATCTCAGACTACGCAATAGTGCTGCATGAGGGAAATATACGATACAGGGGTGATCTGACACAGCTTACGCTTTCAGATGATCCATTTTTGAAAAACTTTTTCAGTTCCGAAGTTTTTGAAGACAACTACGGGAGTTAATTCAGATTATGCTAAAAACAAAAGTTAAACTTGGCGTATTCATTGTTCTTGCAACAGTTATCCTCACCATTGCCATCTTTTCGGTGGGAGAGAAGGAGAAGCTCTTCACAAAAACAATGAAAGTGAGCGCTTATTTCCAGAATATTGAAGGTTTAAGGCTCGGCGCTCCCGTGCGGCTTAACGGTATAAACATCGGCTCAGTGTCTAACATACTCATTGCCCCTGATACTACAGGGCAAATTGAAGTTGTCATGAATATTGATGTTGCGGTAAAGAGATTTATACGGGAAAACACACAGGCAGTTGTTGAAACCGAGGGACTCGTGGGGAATAAAATTGTTAATCTCAGAAAAGGAACAATGAATTTTCCCGAGGTTGAAGACGGTGGTACAATTAAGGGTGTTAATCCGCTCGGTCTGGCTTCAATTCTTGAAGGTGTAAGCGGCCTGCTTAATAACACAAAAAGCCTGACAGAAGATTTTGCAGAGATTTTTGATAAAGTTAACAAGGGTGAAGGAACCATCGGCAAGCTGGTTAATGACGAAGCTCTTTACGACAACGTTAATTCAATCCTCATAACCGCCAACCAGGGTTTATTGAAGGCAACAAACCGCTTTGACACACTCAGCGCCCTGGTAAATGCTCTCGGAGTCGGCGTTAATAATGTGGTTGACGACATTAATAAGACCGTCGTAAATATTGACGGGCTTATACTTGATATAAAATCAGGTAAAGGTGCTCTGGGCTCCCTGATATCTCCGAAATCCGGAATGGATACCTCAATAACGGCAATACTTAATAATGTTGTTACTATAACAAATGAAGTTAAGCTCGGTGCAGGGCGCTTTGCAGAAAATATGGAAGCATTAAAGAGAAATTGGTTGTTCTCCCAGTATTTTGAGAACCGCGGATTCTATGACAAGACAGGTTATGAACTTCAGCTTGATGAATTTATGGAGAAAATTAATGACAGGATTAAGGTTCTTGACGAAAGGCTGAACACTCTGAAGGAACTTGAAAAATCCAAAAAATAAGTTTTACTGACAGGAAATTTTGAAGGCTGTTTTCTCATAAGGTATACAGCCTTTTTTATATCGTGTTTGCATTTTTAAGCCTGTAATAAACTGCTTCCGAAAGACGATACATAAGGGTACTCGGGTTACAATTTTCACCGGGGTCATATTCTTCAGGAGCAATTCTCCTGAACCCGTGGTTTACCATAAGATTAACCGATGCAATATTATTGGGATCAACTTCGCCGTCAATATAGTTGAGTTCAAGGCAGTCAAAGCCGTAATCCAGAACAGCTTCCAGTGCTTCGGTCATATAACCTTTTCTCTGGTATTCTGTCATAAGCTCAAAACCGACTTCCGCCCTTCTGTATTTTTGAGATAGCTTCCAAAGACATATTGTGCCTATACACTTATCGCTCTCCCTGAGTGTAAGTACCCAGTATAGCCACTCATTATTTGATATCCCCGCCAGAATCTTATTTATAAAATTATCTGCTTCTTCAAATTTTGTGTAAAGAGGACGATCAAGATACCTTGCCAGATCCTTGTCAGATCTGATCTTAAATATTTCCGGTGTATCTTTATGACAGACTTTTCTGAGAATCAGACGCCCGGTTTCCAGAACGGGAAAAGGTGTAAAATTGAAAGTGTTCATATATTGCCTCCTTCCGTTCTTCTCATTTCGCCGATTTTATCAGAGTAATAAAATCATTTATGAGGCTGTTTGGCACCGTAACGGAAAGATGATAGTGTGCAATCAGCCATCCTGTTTCTTTTTTGATCAGCACCCCCGATGCCGTGCACACCCCCATCCAGGTATCAAGATATTCATCAAACCAGGCAAATTCACCATCGGTATTTAATCTGATATTTCTTTTAAGCGGCTTGAAATCCCATGCTTTACCGCTGTCAAAAAATGGTTTTGCCCAGACCATGAATTCCGGTTTTCTCCACCGTTCATAAGCCTCAGTGCCAGGATATTCACCGTTTTCATCTATGATATTAAAAAAATCAGTGTAATTTCCTTCTGCGGCAGCCCGGTGCCATCTGTTGAGAAGTGAATCAATCTCACTGTTGCCGGCCTGAGGTATAATAGCTGTAGTTAACAGACCGAAAACAAAAATTATTAAAATCTTATTTCTCACTTATAAACTTCTTTCAGAAAAGTAATCACGCCCGAAAGATCATCAGCAGCATAAGTTATTCCGCATAATTGATCTTTCCCCGATTCCGGTTTTGCCGTCTTTCCCGTAAAGACCAGCACCCCTTTGCCGCCGCATTTTTGTGCGGCTAAAACATCCGATTCAATATCATCCCCTATCATAATAAATCCGTTATTCTCCGGAAATCCGAGACTCTTTACTGCAGTCCTGAAATAAAGCGGGGATGGTTTACCTATGACTGCAGCCTCTTTACCCGATGCATACTCCAGCCCCTTCACAAAAACTCCCGCATCAATGCAGATCCCCTTTCCCGGGGGAATCCAGTACTTATTGGTATGCATAGCCACAAAATCAGCACCCCCGTGCAAAAAAATGAACATTCTGTTAAGGACTTCATAACTCCAGTTTTCCTGCAAATCACCCGCCACAACCGCTTCCGGGTTATCAAAGTCTTCAACTCCGCTGAAAAGATGCCTCACCGTTTCAGAGCAGAATACTGCAGCTCTCTTATACTTTGATTTAACATAATCTGCCGTGGCCTCCGCCGCGGTCATGGAATTATAAGTCAGTCCCGGCATAACAGAATCAATAAATCTTCGCATCTCATCTGAGGTTCTGATAGTGGAATTACTGAGAATGGAGAATTTGATACCTTTATTCTTCAGAAAGAGGAGAAATTCACTAAGAAACGGAGCAGGTTCATGCCCTGTTTTAATAACGCCGTCAAAATCGATAAGCAGAGGCT
>CAYPMQ010000104.1:0-10259 GCA_964411625.1 uncultured Ignavibacteriaceae bacterium | reverse complement strand
TTATTATATTGAAATGAAAATGTACCCGGATGCCAGTCAAAATAACCGAATCCAAAGGTATAGTCCGGATTCCATGGCTGCTGTGTTGAGGGATCCGGATAAAAAAATAAAGTAAATGTAAAATAAAAATTATTTATGATAGTATATTTAGTTGCAAGTGAAATAGTATGTTTCCATCGTCTTGTTTTTTTATAATATGCATCTGAATATGCCGGTGTTATATTGTAGTTGAATACATGAGATAAACCGCCATCAGGACTGACTTTAACAAGGTACTGAATAATATCAGCAGCAGGTAATTTAAAGCCTATTGTGATTGTACCTTCTTCAAATCTTGTAACTTTTTCCCCTCGTTTTTCATCAGGATTCAAACGATTACCGCCATAATTTGAGTACACAAGGCTCAGTGTATAAGGATGCCAGTCATCATACCCGAAAGTGTATGTAAAATCGGGATTCCATGGGGCTTTAAGTTCCGGATTAAAATAATTAATAAAGGCAATTGATGCATACCAATAACTCAGAGGAGAGTATTTAAAGGCAATGCTGAACGTGTTATTTGAAAATTGTTCACCATCTCTTTCAAATCCGCTTTTTGGCATATCTGCTTTCTTCAGAGGAAAATTCAGACTAAGGGACATACTGAGTCCGTCAGTCAGATTGTCCCATTCTGAGTCATACTTTTTATTGAACAAATCACTCAGCGGAAGATTAAATGAACTGGAAATTCCTTCAAAAACCTCATCCCACGTGTCCGTATTTGCTGTTGAAGATGGTTTATAAGCCACAGAGCCCTTTAAAGACTTACCCGCATCATCTGATGTGGGGGGCTTTACTGCAACAAGGTTGTTAACTTCAACTGAATCCTTGAATACTGTGCTGTCTTTTTTTACATATATAGTATCTTTAACCCCGTGTGAATCAACAGCTGCAGTAACTTCAGGATGAGTTAGGTCAGGCAATGTCGTCTTTTTGCTGCTATCTTTAACTGAAGGCAAAAAGGGCCTAACAACTCCGTCAGCAGAGGAACTGTCTTTCGCATTTTTTTTCTTATCAGGGAAAAGCACCTGCTTTACCGGTTTATTCCGTACACCGCAATTGCACTCAAGTTTTAAAAGCAGTAGTCCCAAACAAATAAACAGAAGAGCTATCCAGAATTTTAACCTTTTGCGGATTTGCATTTATCATCTGGGCACATATTTGAATAAAAACTCAGTTTTCACCATCAGCCAGAGAGCCATTAACGCAATTGTATGCCCAAGAGTGTTAATCAGAATTGTGGGTAAATTGAAAGCCGGATCCCATTTAGATGGCAGCCCCCAGTTGAAAACTGGAATATTCCACAGAATGTAAATAACGAAAACATGCATCACAAAAACATAGAGGGAAGCCTGCCCGACCGGAATGAAATACCACCCCAAAGCCTTTTTAATAATAACCCAATATTTGGTAAGCAGGTAGTAACATATTATCAGGGCAGCTGCATAGTTTACAAGCCTCAGAATACCAAGTGTATTTTTCTGAAAATAGTTAAAGTATAATTTATTGAAGAAATCAGCAGGGATCACTGAGAGTTTCCCATACCATGGCATTTCAGGATTCGGATTGTTTTGCGTCAGAAATAAAAACAACACAAAAAGAAATGCGGCAGATGCAAGAACATATTTGCGCCAACTTCCTTCCATGAAAGCTGAAATTTTTTCACGGTGATACCCCACGCTAAGCCCATGAACAAAAAGAACCTGCCATGTCAGAATCGGGAATGCATATTCAAACTGAGCCCCTGTTGGCATTGCCGGGAAAGCCCAGTTATAAAAATAAAGGATCCATGAAATTGACAACAGAAGCATTGTTCTGCCGTTCATAAGAAACCAGAAAAAAACCGGTGCAAACATCAGCAGAACCACATACAAGCCAAGAATCTGCAGTTGGTGAGGACCCATTTTAAGAAGAAACAATTTTGCAATCATTATTTGTACCGGGGCATCGCTTGGGGGGTAGAGCCAATAAACGGTTTTTGAATATTGATCAGTAAATGACATAATAGCTTTAAAGTCAAGGAATGGTATCAGACTCAGTACTGCAACAATCAATATTACGATGATATTAACCCTGTAAAGCAGAAAAGCCCTGTCCATAAGTTTGTTAATTGTATCTTTCCATCCGGACTTTGCTATTCTGGGTCCATATATCATACCCACCACAAGACCAGATAAAATCACAAAACCCTCTCCTCCTGAAATAATTCCGAATCTTTCCCACGCCAGTAAATTATAAAATGAAAAAAAATCTATATGTACGATCACCAGAACAAACATTACCATACCTCTGATGAAATCTATTCTCAGATCTCTTTTATCATCTTCATTATAGCTCCATTTGCCATAATCTCTTTTTGAGCCACTTTCCATCGCATTATCTCCTAATTTGTAATTAAAGTTTTTGCTGACTTACTTCTATTCCCGGAAATATATTAATTAAGTTAAGAAATGGCTTCCTGCCATGGGCTAAAAACAAGAGAGACTCAAGTATTACGCCATTTGTATTCACATTCACTGAAGCGTTTAATTCACCGTTTTCATATATACCGGCATAAAATCCTTTTTCGGGATCATATTGTTGCCTCGCTTTATTGAAGATTATTTCTCCATATTCATCCTGAAAATAAAGCCCCATACCGATGGCAGCTTTAACACTGAAACTCCTCAGGTAATCAATCTTTTCCCCTTTATGTGAAACACAGCTCCATGTGCTTCCTTCATAGTAAAGATTGTAATAGTTGAACCAAGGACTCCTGTCAAGATTATCTTCACCAATTGCAGTGACTCTATTTGTTTCAAGAAATCGGTCATACTGCGAGAGATAAAGATAATTGAAAAGTTTTTCTGTCAGCTGATTAATAAATCCGGTTTCAAATGCCATGAGCATAAAAGGATCTGATGTCAGATAAGGATAATTTCTGGTATCAAAAATTATTTCCCGATCATATATTCTTACAGTATCGATCGCTCTTTCGGGATAAAAACAACTGTCAGGAGAAATACCCCAAGCTAAATATCCTGATGCAGAATATTGTTCATAGCCAAGCCTGCCCTCCTGACGCAGATTCTCATGGTTGCCTGATCTGAAAACGCCATACATCTGAGAATTTCTGATAAGACGGTCAAAACGGAGCCTGTAGAAAACAATCTCGGCATCTTGGCGGTATTCAGGGTACCAGTTATACAATATTCTGAGCCACACGAGAAATCTTCCTATATCAAGAGCTGACCAGCCGCTCCCGATTCCGTCTTCCTTACCTCCGGCGGATAACATCGCCCCGCTGGTAATATTGTATTCTCGGTTAAAAAGTTCATTATTATACAGAGGAACATATTTCAGAGTGTTAAGGAATATGTTGATTTTTTTGCTGAACACATTATAATCAATTATCCCCAGCTTATGTGCTGAAATATAACCGGCAAGGACGCTGCCGAAATCCCACAGGGTTGAGTATGGATAGTTTTTAACAGAACTGACAAATCCTGTTTTTTCATTATAGTTATTTTCAAAAAATTTCCATGCAATATTTGCCATCTGCAAAAGTGAATCCGGCAGAGAGGAAAAAGTTACTGAATCTGCAGGTGTTATTGGCAGGTCAATTGGTTCCTGAAAATTGACCAGGATGGAATCATCAGAATTATAAGCTGTGGGCGGAAGTTCATAATAAGCGGGGGAAGAAACTTCAGGAATGGTATCCAAGGCCAATTTAACAGAATCTGAAAAAATGTTTCCGTGAGAGTTTGAGCTCGTCTTGGTTGAGTCTGTGGCAGGCAGCGTAACTACAGACACATCAACAGGTAAGGGCTTTGGAGGCTCCGGAAGTTCCGGCTGTTTTTCGGTTGTGGTATCAAGATCTGCATAATTATAACCTCTTGTAAAAACAAATGCAGAATCATCAGGTTCCTCTTCTATATAAAAATTACTGTATCTTGACTTAATCTCCGTTTCAGCCGTATCTTGCGGAGTCTCAATTTTGAAATCGACCGGATAATAACTGATACCAACATTAATTTCTTCCTCAGAAGACACCTCATTACCGCCGCCCAACCCTAATTTAGGCCCAATGTAATCAGTTATGCCAAGCAGATTCTGAAGTTTCATTAGAAGGGCAGCATCACCTGTTATTATCACAGTGGATGATGTACCGGTATTAACATTAATAGCATTGTTCAGATTTTGAACCTCCTCCCGCATCTCTTTACGGTAATCTTCCCAATTAAGCCTGCCTCTGAGTAAAGTCTCAATTGCCAAAGACCATGTTTTATATGCTTCTGAATTATTAAGTTTCTCATAAGCAATTGTGGAGAGAATTAATGCAAGCCCGGCTGCTCTGAGATTTGTCAAATCTTCAGTGTCTTTTTTCAGTTCCTCTGCCTTGTTCTGCCAGGTTATTGCGGCATTAAAAAAATCGGTTTTTTCATAAAATTGTAAACCCGTTCTGAGATACTCAAGAGACTGAGTGTAAAGCTGATTAAAGGAGGACATCAAAAAAAAACTCAGAATAATTGCAAATCTTTTCATTTTCTCATTGCGTCACTTCGGGAAAGCATTTCCCCGGTCTTTGAAATTCATTCTTCAGCAGAATTTTATAAAATGATTCATCTGAAGAGGGTACATAAAGTTTGCCCTTAACTTTGAATAGAAGGGTCTGCAGAACCATTGAATTTGTTGCCAATGTGATAGTTTTTTCGATTTCACCGTTTCGCTCATAACGACCTTCAAACCAGCCTTTCTGCGGGTCATACAAATTGGCAATCAGCGCAAGAAGATCATCTGTATAAGAATTGCTCCAGAGAACCCACATCCCGAAAGCAGCACGTGTTGAAACCAAAGCAAACTCAGGCAGATATTTACCTTTGTCAGAAACAGTACTGAAAGGATAACCATCAACATAGATGCCATCATACACAAAGAATGGGGCACTCCCAAGCAAATGGTTTGATCTGGCAGTAAATATTTTTTCTTCCTCATATCTGGTGCGCTGAACCCTGAACATATCCTGCGCAAGATGGTAATAACGGCTGTCAATGGTTACGTAATCAAGCATATCTTCTGAACCTGCGCTTCCCCATTGAAATTCCAGACCGTCAAGGATGTAAGGTATTGATTCAACATATGTATGCCCGCCGGTAAGCCTTGTGTCACGCGCGTCAAAGTGGATATAATAGTCGTAGATTTTTATTTTATTAAAAGGTTCAATTTTTGAAGCCAGGTCAGTCTTAAACCCCCATGACTGATAGCCCCTGGCAGCGTATTCTTCCTCACCCAGTTTTCCTTCACGGTATTTTATGATCTTGTCATCTGATTTAGACCCCCCGTATATATTTCCCAGGGAGTCAAGCAAATAACAGAAATTCCATCTCAATACCGCCTTATCCACGTATTCACTGTATGAAGGATACATATCTCTGACAATTTTAAGCCAGATCAGCAGGCGCCCTATCTCTGTTCCTGAATAGCCGATTTCTCCGGGTTTGTTACTATAGGTGATCTTTTGTCCTGTTTTTGTATCATATAACTTGTGCGGTACCTGATCACCGAACAAACTCATCCAGCCGAGGAAAGAAAGAATAGCGCTGAGCCTCTTATCAAATTCATAAGTATCTATCAGCTTCAGTTCATATGCTGCAACAAGGGCTGCAAGATAATCAGCTGCATTCCACATTGAAGAGGCGGGATAGCGATCGGCAGAATTAATCAGACCTGTGTTTGAACTTCTGTTATTTTCAAAATATTTCCAAGCAATTTTTGCCCAGAGAATTTCCTGGTCAGTTAGTCCTCCGTGTCTGCCGGGATAAAACCAGGAAGATACATCTTCAATGCCGGAAGCAACAGTTCTGACAATCACTCCGCAATTAGTAAACAATAAAGATGAGGCAAATAACACGAAAAAGTTTATTAGGAGTCTCGCTTTCATATCATTAATTACCTTTTATTGCAAGACGTTTTTTGATGCAGCCTCCATCAGAACTGAATTCATCCTTTATTGTCTTATCCCAGAGACTTTCCACTTGACCGAATTTAAGAAGCTTCCCCTGAACTTTGAAGAGAAGGGTTGAAAGAATTATTCCGTTATTATTAGATGTAAAAGTCTTTATGAGCCCTTTACCATTCTCATAAATCCCCTCATAAAACCCTTTTTCGGGATCATAAAGGTTTGCCACATAATTAAAAAGGATATCAGTGTATTCAGTTTCCCACAGTGCCCATAAACCAATTGCCCCTTTAAGCGCCACAGCAGAAAACTCAGGCACATATTTTCCGTCTTCTGTGATAGTGTTCCAGGCATAACCATCAGTGAAGACTGCATCATAAACAAAGTAAGGTGCTCCGTCAAGCTGATGTTCAGTTCTGGCGGTCATGATTCCGGTTTCCCTGAAACGCTTTTCCTGAACCATATAAATTCTCTGAGCAAATTCAGCTGTAACCTTGTCTGTGTATTCATAAGGACCGCTCGTTTTATCTTCGGGCATATCAAATCCGAATTCAAGTCCGTCTAAAGCATAACTTTCGGTAACCACATAATTATGGGCTCCCAGTTTACGGGGGTCTCTTGAATCATAAGGAATATCTATGCCATAGATATTAATATAGTTGAAAGGTTCCGGTCTTGAAGCTTTATCAGTTTTAAAACCCCATAATCTGAACCCTTTAGCTGCGTATTCTTCATAACCGAGTCTCCCCTCCTGAAGATATTTAACTTTTTTCTCTTTATCAATAGCTGATCCAAAGAGTGTTCCTTCATCATCAAGCACATTGCAGACATTCCATCTCAAAACGAATTTATCAATAGACCCTCCATACTGAGGATAACGTTCTTTAATTATTTTTAGCCAGATGAGGAGTCTGCCCAGATCAAGAGCCGAGAAACCAATTTCACCCGGTTTATTAGTGTAATTTACTTTCTCACCGGTTTTTGAATTATAAACTTTATTAGGAAGTTCACCTCTGAAAAAAGATAATTCATTAAAAGTTTTAAGAAGCGCAACCATCCTTTTATCAAAAATGGTTTTTTCAATGATCCCGAGCTCATAGGCAGAGACCAGACCAGCCATGTATGAAGCTATATCCCACATGGTTGTTGAGGGATACTTATCTACGGCGTTAACCATTCCTGTAGTTTCCTGATAGTTGTTTTCGAAATACTTCCAGGCCACTCTGGCCATCTGCATTTCAACTTCTGTCAGTTTGCCATTTCTGGGGCGGTAGTCAGATTTAAGGAATTTGAATTCAACTCCCCCTGTTTTTTCAAACTGTGAAGAAACACACCCCTTGAAAATGAAGCATCCGAAAACGAGGATCAGAAATACTTTAATACTTTTAATGTTTACTGTCATTAGAAGGTTATTTCCCGATTTTTAGTAAATTTCCATAAACTTTATAGCACAAAGCCTCAAGAATAATAGCATTTGTGTTACAGGTTAAGGAAGCGTTTTTCTTACCTGAATTTTCATAAAGGCCTGAGTACCAACCTTTGCCTTCATCATTGAGAGCACTGAATTTTTGAATAAGTTTATCTCTATAATCATCATTAAAAAGAACAGACCAGCCCACCGCTGCTTTTGTACTGAGAGATCTGAATTGTGATGCATCTTTGCCATCTTCTGTGATGCAGTTCCAGAATTTACCGTCACTGTAAACAGTATTATAAACAAAGTATGGAGCCCGGTCAAGGTTATCCTCACTCACGGCTGTTACTATACCTGTTTTCTTAAATCTTTCCTTCTGTGCAAGGTATATCCTGTAGGCAAATTCTCTTGATACGTCATCAAAACCGTACTCCAGACCATCCAGAATGTAAGACTCACTTACAACAAAGTTCTGAGCATGGTAAATTTTAGGGTCACGGCTGTCAACCGCAATCATAAGTGTGTCAAGTTCTTCAAATTTGAGGTGAAAGGTGTAATCAGCAGCGTTAAAAACATCAAACCCAAGAATACTGAATGCTTTTGCTGAATACTGTTCATAACCAAGACGTCCTTCCTGTACATATTCGGTCTGATTAAATTTATTAATTCTTGCTCCGTAAAGAGTCCGATCTTTGATCATTTTAGAGAAGTCCCATCTTGACATAATAGCTTTGATCAGGGGTACATGTTCAGGATGATTCCAAGCGAGTATATTGAACGGAACCGCCAGTCGTCCGATATCAATTGCTGACCATCCGATGCCTCTTTCCGTCTTGACATTCTGGTAGTTAACAAGATCAAGTGTTACGGTATGATAAGCTTTATTAGGAAGCTGATTTTCAAAAAGGGGCATTTCAGCCAGTGATTCAAGCGCACGAGTAATTCTGAAATTGAATTCATTTTTATCAATCACGCCAAGCTTATACGCCGAAATAATAGCCAGAAGATAAGAACCGGTATCCCACATGGTTGTTGAGGGGTATCCCTCAGCAGAGTTAACAAGCCCTGTTTTCTCCTGGAAGTTATTTTTGAAGTACTGCCAGGCAATTACTGCCCATTTGTACTCCTGATCGGTCAGTGCAGATTTTCCTGCAAGCGGATAAGTATTGCTGAATTTTATCTCCATTCTTGATACTCCCGGGAACTCTGATTTCGGTGCCTCAAGTTTATAGATAATTATTACGGCTGTTGCGAGACCAAGAATAAAAACAATATGACTTCTTGCTGATTTCAGATTATTAATGAATGACAATTTAGACTCCGGATCTTATTATTCTTCTGTTTTATGGAATGCGGCTCTTACAATACCGCTTAATGCAAGAATGTTGTTAAACCCCCAAAAGAGGTTAGATAAAAATGCAGTTGAATTTGTTGTCTGACCGGTATATAATTTTATGCCGTAATAAATAATTCCGGCAGCAGTCAGAACCATTAGTGAGAACTGGGGTAAAACAAGTTTAAAAAAATTACCTGACTGAATATCTTTGGGAGTGACAGGAAACTTGATTTTTTCCCCTTTCAGAACAGTCCAGATAGCACGCAGATTTACAGGGAAAAATGAAATATAAGAAGATTTGCCACTCCAATTTGGAATGCCCCAGGTGCCTGTCATGAATGCTATTTCATTCAGAAACAGGAAAGGGAGAATATGCTTAAAGAAATTTTCTGAATAAGCCTCAACCGGTGATATTTCGGTAAACATAAATATAATTGGTGAAATAAGGAAAATCAGATTCCAGATGCCACCAAAATACGACCAGAAAGTTGCCGAGTACATAATTTTCTGTTTAATATTAAGCCCTTTTCTGAACAAAGGGTTATCATGAAAAAAGATATCCAGGGTTCCGCCGGCATATTTGAATCTCTGAATGCTCCATGAGAGAAGATCCTGCGGTGAGAGCATTTTGGATTCAACCCTGGGATGATAAACTGACTTCCAGTGTCTTTCCTTATCCGAATGTAGAATTATTGAAGTATAAATATCTTCAGAGACATGAAATTTATACGGGGTTAGCTCGGTATCAAAAAGAAGCTGCCGTTTCATTTCATCAGAAAGGTTGTTTCTGAGTTCTTCATCCTTAACATCTTTAACTGCTTCTCTGGTTTGTTTATCAATGGCATCATACAAAGTTTTCAGTGCAGCTTCCATTACGGCCTCCCGTCTGTGAACTGAACCTGCCCCGCAGCAGAATGCAGCATTTGCCCAGTTTCTTCTTCTCTGTATCAGATCATAGAAAACCCGCGGATCATTTACAAAAGGATCTTCTCCCACCTTGATCCTGCCAAAGATGCCCTCAATTATTCTTCCAAGAAAATACCCGGGGTACCATAGCCACTTCTTAAGCACAAGGCTTAAATCTGTACCTTCTGGTATATCATAGAACCACTGCGGAGACTGAACCCACGCAACATCAGGATCTCTGAAGTAACCGAGAATGTTTTCGAGCATGGTGGGGAATGGTCTGGTATCAGCATCACATATAACTATAAAATCACCGGAGGTTTTCTCCATTGCGTTTCTCAGGTTTCCGGCCTTAAACCCGATGTTATTTGTTCGGGTGATATAATTAACCCCTTCTTGCTCGGCGACCTGTTTCATCTCCGGACGCCGACCGTCATCAAGAACATGAATTTTTATATCTATGGGATGCGGATATCTCATTGCCCGGGCATCTTTGATACTCAGTCTTACAAGCTCGACATCTTCGTTATATGTTGGGAAAAACACATCCACAGAGATTGGTCTGTCATTGAGGAAACTGTCTCTTCTGTTAACCTCTGAAATCATGAACGGAGGGGATTTAACAG
>CAYPMQ010000103.1:0-10521 GCA_964411625.1 uncultured Ignavibacteriaceae bacterium | reverse complement strand
AAAGCACCTTGCCGCATAAAATGATTCATACGCATACGGTGCAGAAACAGACCGGCAGGATTAAAATAAAAAAAGGCTGCCCGTTTTTAGTGAGCAGCCTTTAAGCTTTATCATCAATGAGAATATGTTAATCCTGCCGTGCAGCAGCTTTTCTCTGAGCGTATGACTCTTTCAGTCTTCTTGAAGTGGAAAGGAAGAATCCGAGGGTCATGATAATCACGCCTGCCCATACAAAGTTAACAAGAGGCTTTATTGATGCCTGAATTGTAAGCACTTCCTGTTTTTTTGCAGGGGTTAAATTTCCGCCTTCGGGGGCAACGCTGAGTTTAGCTTTTCTTGAACCCGGCTCAAGTCCGGCTATCTGCATCTTTATGCCAAATTCAGGAACTGACACGGTTTCATAAACAGGCTGTGCACCGCCGCCGCTGAAAGTGACTTCTTTTGTGACGGTTTTGCCATCTTTGGTCACGTCAACAACAATACCCATTCTGAATGCTTTTCCGGCAGACATTGCAGTCATATCAGGTGCAATAAAGTCTTTGTATTTAATTGTAGTGCCTTCAGCTTCGGTTGTTCCGCCCGGAACCAACTCATGTACCGAGCCTGATCCGCTCTGCTGAGAGCCGTCATCAAAACTGAGAGGGGTAATATAAAAATCGCTTACCCATCCGTTCAGAATATCGGGTTCTCTCATGAGTCCCTGGTTGAATTCAGCTATGTACATCACGGGTTTTGCCATTCTGTCATTCTGGGTGATCATCTCTATGTTCGCATAATATTTTGTGCCAAAATCATAGAACTGCTCAAGTCCTCTGAACACAACTTTCTGACCCAGAACATCGCTCACCTGGCCTTTAACAAGATCAACCTGAATTTGCTTGCTGAAAGCAGCTGAACCGATAACACCAATAATGAAAAGTGCAATACCTATATGCGCAACATATGCGCCAACCATCTGTTTTCCGCCTCGCATAATTTTTATCATAATTTCGGCGTTAACCACGAGTGAGAAGACTGACCCTGCAAGGAGGAGAATCATCATAACTTTATCTACACCTGCAAACAGAACAGCAGAGATCACAACTAAAGCGGCTATACCTGCCGGTATTGCTATGCCTCTGAGTATATCTTCTCTTTTGGTGTTTTTCCATTTAAGCTTAAGGCTGAGGCCGTTGAGAATACCGATGATAATACCAAGTGGTATATGCATCTGATTGTAAAAACTAATATCAACGCTTCTCCCAAAGATCGGGGCTGAGGTTCCGACACAGACTATTAATGCAGATGCGCCAAGCACTACTGCGGATGTGAAGAGAGACTGCTCTCTTGACATCAGGCCTTCATCATTAATATTAGCCTGTTCAGTCAGATATTTCCAACGCCAGAGAATCATCCCGAGACCAACCCCAAGGAAGATGAGTACGCCTGCAAGAAGGGAATAGTAAACAAGATATCCGGGTGAGGCAAATGAATGAACTGAAGCATCGCCAAGAATGCCGCTTCTAGTAAGAAATGTACTGTAAAGAACGAGTACAAAAGTCAGTATTGAAAGAATCAGGTTAGTTCTTGCAAACTTGCCTGGTCCGCTTCCATTTTTCTGACTTCTTTTCTGAACGAGCATAGTGTGTATGGCAGCAACTGCAACTATCCAGGGTACGAGCGAAGAGTTTTCAACGGGATCCCATGCCCAGTATCCGCCCCATCCGAGAACACCGTATGCCCAGTATCCGCCCATCATTATTCCAAGTCCGAGAACACCGGCGCAAGCAAGCAGCCATGGAAATGACTGTCTTATCCAGTCTTTATAATCATTTTTCATTAATGCGGCGAGAGCAAAAGTAAAGGGTACTGCTGCAAGTGAGAAACCTGTAAAGAGTATCGGGGGATGTATCTGCATCCAGAAGTTCTGAAGCAGCGGGTTAAGTCCTTTTCCTTTCATAATAAACTGATTAAGCTCAACACCCGCCAGGTTCAGATTTGCAACAAAATCTGAGGATACCTTAACATAAAAGGGTCCCTGTCCTTCACCGTAGATGTAATTTCCGAGGAAAGGAAGTGACTGATACATCTGAGCCACATTTTTTACTTCTATGAAAGTATCATGATGCCATAAAAGGGCAAAGGGGTTTTTCATCAGCGGTGAAACCATCAGAAGCAGAAATGATGTAACGAGTGAGTAAACCGCCATGACACGGGGTTCAAGGTCATCTCTCTTTTCTGAATAGTTCTGAAGGAACACACCTATTATTGCGGTCATAAACAGCCATAACATGAAGCTGCCTTCCTGCCCGGCCCAGAATGTTGCTATGAGATAACCCACAGGAAGATCCTGGTTACTGTAATTATAAACGTAATCGTACTGAAACTGGTGTGTAAGAATGAAGTATAAAAGCAATGTTGAAGAAACAATTACTAGCATCGTCATTGCATGATATGCCAGTCGGGCATAATTTATAGTATTTTTGTATCCTCTGTAACTCATGTAGTACAGAATCATCGCGAAAATACTGAAAACAAGGGCGATAGAATTAACTATACTGCCGGCCATGTTGTGAACTCCTGTGGGGGTAAATGTAATTTATAAACTATGATTTTTTAGCCGCTTCGGCATCCTGATATTTTGAAGGACACTTGGTCAGAATATCTTTTGCCCGGAATACTCCCTGATGATATTTGCCTGTAACCACCACACTTGTGGCGTGTTCAAAATTGTTAGGCATTGCACCTTCATAAACCACTTTCATTTCGGTGCCTTTTTCATCCTTCATGTAAAACATAAAACGGCTGTTTTTGTACTGCCAGTCTTTGTCTTTAACCCATGCACCGGTGGCTCTTACCATTTTCTGTGAATTGATCACCTTCGTGAAATCATTTTCATAGCCGATGTTGCTCTGGCTGAAAAGGTATATCATGATTCCAAGGAATACAACTATTATGCCGCCGCCGATAATATATTTTTTATTCATTTTCCTGCTCCTTTAGTTCCTTCTGTAAATTTTTCAAACGCTTATCGAGACCCATAAGAAAAGTGAAAATTCCTGTCCATGTTATAAGAACAATTATCATTACTATATATAGCGAATTGTTTGATAAAAAGTCTGTCATCAGGTATCCTTAACTTCTGTATTTTAGTTTTTTAACTTTTTCACTCAAAATTAATGCCGAAGACCCCAGCTTCCACATCCAGAGATACAGCATTGTAAAAACCGTCAGTGAAATATAGAATACTGCCTGCATATTCACGTTCATTTTAAAGTTCACGACAGGCCCTGCATTTGTGTCATCTGCTGATCCGGGATGAAGCCCGGTCATAATTCTTGGCATGATGAATATGAAAAAAGGAACGGTAAGAAAAGCGATAACAGAGTAAACCGCTGAAAGGGTTGCGCGTTTTTCATCATTTTCAATTGCTGATCTCAGTGCAAAAAGTGCTCCGTAAATTAGCAGAAGAGCGAAGATACTGGTCTCACGGGGATCCCAGTGCCAAAATGAACCCCATGCAAACTTAGCCCATACAGATCCTGTCACAGTTGCCAGAACACAGAAAATTGAGCCGAGCTGAATGGCTGCATAAGATCTCATGTCATCTTCTAAGTTCTTTTTACG
This sequence comes from uncultured Ignavibacteriaceae bacterium, assembly GCA_964411625.1. Taxonomy (GTDB): domain Bacteria; phylum Bacteroidota; class Ignavibacteria; order Ignavibacteriales; family Ignavibacteriaceae; genus JABWCA01. Next base: position 6,915 of record CAYPMQ010000103.1, on the reverse strand, counting down.
TAAGTACTTAACACCATATATCATTGCCATCAGGTAAGCTATGACGGTAATCCATGAAGAGGGGACATGAAAGAAAATAATTTTAGCATTTTCTCCCAGCCCCATTATGAGGGGGAATTCATACCATGCAGAAGGCTTTTCCACTATCGGAAACGCGATACCTGCCACTATTACCACACACATGATAATATAGATGGCATATTTCCAGATGAGGTCTTTTTTCATATCATCAATGTTTTATTTGTGAAAAGGGTGTAATATTCTCTCAACCACAACCTGAGTTGTAAAGAATAAATAATTATAACTTGGTAATCTATCGTATTTGGTTTAATTTAGCAAGGTATATCGTAAGTGTCTTTTTCCGGATGGCTGTTACGCTTTTATATTATTCAGAGGGAACACTGAAGAGAGAAAAAGCCGCTGAAAATTTCCCGTAATTGAGAAAAACAGAGACATCTAAAACTCCGTTTTTCGTAAAAATATTAATAACTTTTTGTTATTATACATGGCTTTTAGGGGGTTATTTCCCGCCGATATACTTTGCCAATCCACCGCTGCCAACCCATTTGTTACCGTATTTATCTATGGCTACTGAATTAACGACATCATTAGGCAATCCGCTGTTTGAAGAGGTGAAACGATCCCATTTAGTGCCGTCAAATCTGAAAAGACCTCCGTCGGCAGAAGCGATCCATGCCACATCTCCCTGCCCGATTGCAATATCTGTTATGATAGAGCCCTGCAGAGGAGTTTCATAAGCATTGTAGTTCAGGAAAAATTTATCATTGTAAACTGAAATTCCTCCGGGGAACAATTCCTGAGATGTTCTGCCTATCCATTTATCAAATTTTGAATCTATGGTTATTGCGGTGACAAAATTGTTCTCAATGTTTGATGTGACTACATTGTTCACAATCCAGGTTACTCCGCTGAAGGTGACAAGTCCTCCGCCCCAGGTGCCAATAAGAACCTGATCATTTCTGTCAACGGCAATTGAGGAGACACGGTTAACAGGCATATTTGAGTTGTCGGTATTATAAACGGTCATAGTTAATCCGTCAAACTTAACAAGTCCGCCGTAAAATGTACCAACCCACAGGTTTCTCTTCGAATCCATAGCCATACAGGTGATATTATTATCAGGCAGCTGAGAATTTGTCTGGTTGTAAACGATCCACTCTGATCCGTTGAATTTTGCCATTCCCCGGTTTGTGGCAACCCAAACGCTGCCGTCCGATTCAAGAAGTATGTCGTTTACATAGTTATCTGGTATCCCGGAGTTTGTTGTGTTAAATACGGTAAAAGAAGAGTTATCAAAAATGGCGAGCCCTTTGCCGTTTGTTGCCAGCCATTTATTGTCATTTTTGTCAATAAGTATTGAATTGATCGTATTAAGAGGGAGTGCCGAATTTGAAGTGGTGTAAACAGTCCACCAATCAGAGGGTTTTTCCCTGAGTTTAAGGTCAAGAGTATCATCCTGGTTGCGGCTTATAAGGGTGTAAATAACCGAATCAAGGTAGGTTGTGAGTTTAATCTCAATCTTGTAGAATCCGGGATCTATATTTTCAATCGTTGCAGGGCTTTTAAGTCCGGTTTTCTGCCCGTTAAAATAAATTTCTGCGCCTTCAGGAGCCGTGCTGATATAAATGGAGCTTTTTTTAAGTCCGGGCAGAACAGGGGGAGCCTCTTCACATCCTGTAATAACAAGGGATGCAAAAAGTATGCTGAAAGCGGCAAGAAGTGTGAAAATTTTTTCTACCGGACGGATCATCATAAGTTAATTTGTTCTTGTTGCTTTCCGCAAATTACTAATATATTGTTTTATGACCAACAAATAAATTTGGTATTTATTACTTATGAGTGCCTTGTGAAAAAGGGCAATTAAATCACGGGATAATTGGAGTAGTTAACCCGGGTTATTCTTCAATCTCTCACTCATTATCAAAAATTATTTCTCTCACAGGGTTAAGAGCTTTGCCTGTTTCAAGATAACTGATAATATTTTCTGAGGCCATTTTTGCCATTGCTGCCCTTGTTTCTGAAGAGGCACTGCCAATATGAGGCAGCAGAACCACATTTTCCAGTTCAAAGAGTTCCGGATTAACTACAGGTTCGCCGTAGTAAACATCAAAACCTGCTGCGAATATTCTTCCCTCCCTTAAAGCCTTTATCAGATATTTTTCATCTGTTATTTCACCTCTTGCAGTATTAATAAAGATGCATTCGGGCTTCATCATGTCAATCAGATCGGCCGAAATCATGTGCCGTGTGCTTTCATTAAGCGGAACATGTAAAGAGATAACGTCAGACTCTCTTATAAGCTCTTCCGTTGATCTGCGGACGGCACCGGTTTTTGCTTCAAATTCAGGCTTTTCTGTGTTGGAGGTGTAAATAATTTTTAGCCCGAGCGCGGCAGCCATTTCACCAAATGCCTGACCGATTCTTCCGGCGCCTATTATCCCCGCAGTTTTACCACGGAGGCTTTTTCCGAGCATAAGAGAAGGCATCCATCCTTTGAATTTTCCGGAGCGCATAAACCTGTCTCCTTCTGCAATTCTTCTTGAGCATGCAAGAAGAAGTGCAAGTGCAATTTCCGCGGTGGCTTCAGTAAGAATTCCCGGGGTGTTTGTGACCATAATCTTTTTTGAAACCGCGTAATCCACATCTATGTTATTATAACCGACGGCATAGTTGGCTATTATTCTGCAATCTGGCAGCGAGTCAATTATATTTTTGTCAATTTTATCCGCCAGGAGGGTAATCAACCCCTGGCAGCCCTTGGCGTTTTCTTTTATCTCGTCTGCTGAGAGAATTCTGTCTTCATTATTAAATTTCAGATTATATCCGGCTGCGCGGAATATTTCTTCAAAATCTCCATGAAGGCGGGCCGTTGAATATATATTTTTACTCAATTTAAAACTCTTTATCTTATATGACATCTAATTGAAAATATTAAGTAAGTAAATATAGGAATCAAGTAAATGAGAATTTACCGTGCAGCAATGCTGTGCCTGATATTGTTATTACCCGTTTATATTATGCAGGCTCAGCAGGTTTCAATTGAAACCCCCGATGTAAAAGTCCTTTCAGTATCAGGCGAAGAAATATCCCTTTCGGCTTTCAGGGATAAAATTACCCTTTATGATTTCTGGGCTACATGGTGCCCGCCGTGCCGTGAGTCTATTCCGCAACTTGTATCACTGCATCAGGATTATAAAGACAAGTTAAACATTGTGGGGATTTCACTTGACAGCGAAGATACAGCAGGACAGATTCCCGGATTTATAAAAAAATACAATATGGAGTACCATCAGCTTCTCGGAGATATTAAACTTACTGAAAAGTTCGGGGTAGTAAAGGCTATCCCGACTATGTTTATTGCTGATAAAACCGGAAAAATTGTATATAAGCACGTCGGTTTTTCAACAAGGGAAGAACTTGTAAAGATACTTAAGAAACTCTTTCCTGAAGAGTTTGAAGGCTGAAAATCAGGTAACTGTGGTTCGTTTCAGACTGAAAATATTTTTTCCGTCACGGTTTGAAACAAAAGAGACATCGGAACACAGGTTTGTTATTATAAGCAGGCCAAAGTGTTCCGGTATCTCATAATCTTTTTCCGGGGCTCTTTTTCTCTTTACAAACTCAAGGCTATTCTCATCTTTCACCCTGCATGCTACTTCATAATCCATATCAGAATGAACCATAAACTCTGTGCCGTGAATTTTTTTTGGATAAGGGGGCAGATACTGTGTCTTATTTGCCCTGTTTTTCTGATCAACAGGCTTAACTATAAACCCCGGACCCTGAGTTATCATCTGAATATCGATGTAAGAGTCTTCAAAAGAAAAATTAAATGTAACGGTCTGGCTGCCTGAGTGGTTGATGGCGTTGGTATATAACTCATGAATAAGTATTTTAGAATCAGACAAATACTTAAACCCGCTTTCACGGTCCCTGAGCAAAACTCTTGATTTTATTAACTGAATGAATGATTCAGTAATAAACTGGAGGTATGAATGAGATGCCGGCAGTGTCACCGATACAAAATCATTGTTCATTACAATCAGCTGACCACCACCAGCGCTTCACTCTTATTTTTGAAGATTTTGAAGATGTTGTAGAGCCTTGTGGATTCAAAAACAGACTCAACCATCGGGTGAAGACCAAATACCCGCAGTTCAGCGCTTATCTGTTTTGTTTCCTTATACAATCCGACCATTGACCCTATAAAAGAACTGTCTATATAATCCACAACCGAAAAATCAACCAGAAGCAGTTTTGGCTGCTCATTATCAATCAGCTCTTTAACAGTTTCACGGAATTCGGATGATATAACTGCCGTCGCTTTTGAATTCAGTATCTTAATTATATGAATACCGTTTTCTTTCTGTATTTTAAAGTTCATATATCTCTTGTTTGTTTTGTCACTCGATATTAAAGTGCAAATTAATTAAATTAGCCGTAAAAGTAAAAAGATAATTAAGCACTAAAAATTTTTTAATTCCAAATATATGTTAAAAAGAAATAACACCATTATTATTGCAGATGAAAATATCGGGATGGCAGATGAGGCATTTTCCGGTTTTGGCAGGCTTATTACCATGCCCGGAAGAAGCATCACTCCCGAAGCCGTCAGAGAGGCCGATGTTCTGCTTGTCAGGTCGGTAACAAAGGTTGATGCGGCACTTCTTGAGGGAAGTAATATTAAATTTGTCGGTACGGCAACTATAGGTACTGACCATGTGGATACAGATTACCTTCAGCAAAAAGGGATCGTGTTTACCGATGCCAAAGGATGCAATGCTGATGCTGTTGCCCAGTATTTTATAACTCTTTATGCCAAATACATAGTTGAAAAGGAAAAGCCCGCTGATTTGAAGACCGGTATCATAGGAGTGGGTAACATAGGCGGCAGAATTAAAAGATTTTTAGATGTCTTCGAAAAAAAATATATTCTTAATGATCCTCCGCTTAAAGAGTCGGGATTTTCAGATTACCCTTTCCGTGGCCTGCAGGATGCTCTTTCCGCAGATATAGTTACTTTTCATACGCCGCTTACATATAACGGAAGTCACCCCACTTATCATCTGCTGAATGAGAATAACATCAAGTATCTGCGTGATGAGAGTTATATAATTAACTGCTCCAGGGGTGAAGTTGTATCGGATAAGGCACTTCTTGATGCAGGTGTGATTTTTAATTCTGTCATATCTGCTGATGTGTGGGAGGGTGAGCCGGATATTAATATGGAGCTGCTCAGCAGAACTTTTACGGCATCACCTCATGTGGCAGGTTATTCGCTTGAGGGAAAGGTAAACGGAACAAGGATTCTGCATAATAAACTTGCAGATTTCCTGGGAACCGAGCCCTTTTTTAAGCCCAGACTGCCAAAAATAGAAAATCACCTCATAGAAATAAACTCAACTCTGCCCGGGGAGGAGATTCTCTACAGAATTACCAGGCATATTTATGATATCGATGCCGATACCGTGACTCTTAAGAAAATGAAATATGCAGCAAAAAACCGCAGGGGTAAATACTTTGATGATCTGAGAAAAAATTACAAACTTAGGAGGGAGTTTTCAAACTATAATATTAAACTGCACCCTTACAACAGCTCTCTCACTGATAAACTCAGGATGCTGGGATTTAAGGTATATTGAAATGCACATCAAATATAAATTGTGAATTAACAGGCACCCCCGCAAGAATAGCAGGTTTAAACCTCGTATATTTAACTGTCATAAGAGCTATTTCATCACAGCCATAACCTATTCCCTGAATCAGTTCGGTATTTGTGACAATTCCCTTTTTATCTGCAAATACCATGATTTTAACAGTTCCTTCAATTTCCTTATCTATGGCATTTTTAGGATAAACTACTCTTGAATAAAACTCGTCAAGTCCGTCCCTCGGAACGGCAGGAGTATCAACAGTTGCATAATATGCGGGATCATCTTCAAGCGAAACCCATTTTTTTGTTACAATCGGGGGCACGGGTTTATTGTCATAAATTGGATTCCAGTTATCAGGTCTATCTTCGGCAGGTTTTGTTTCTTCTATTTTTTTGGTTATTTCAGTGATTTCAGGTTCATACTTCTGATTAAACAGATCTTCAAGTGCATTTTTATAAACCCTGGCACCATCCTGAAATATAACAGATTCAATATACACCCCTGCAGTATCAAAGTAATCAGCAGGTCCGTTTCTTCTTCCGTTTTCAATCACAAACATTTCGGTAAGTCTGCCTGATTCACTGTAAAGCCTGACGGGACCCTCAATTCTCCCCGCATAATACGTAACTTCTTTTTTCAGAACCCCTGAAGGATAATAAAAAAGAGCCAGCCCCTCTCTGAGATCATTAAAAAAAGGAATTGCAGATTCAACCTGACCGTTTTCGAAATACGTTTTGACTGTATCAGTATAGCTGAAAACGGGGATTGTCAGAAAAATTAAAAGAAGTAAAATTTTAATACTGTTCATCCGGAAAAAGTTATCATCCGTATCGTTTTGACCTTCTGTTTGGCGCTTTCATACATTCTTCAGAGCAGCTGTAGTCATATTTTTCCTTACAGTCATGACAGCAGACTATAATCTTATCACAATCCAGGTTATGGCAGTTTATGTGATATGCGGTTGGTTTACCGCAATGAGCACATTCAGCGGTATATTTAAGTTCTTCCTTTGTGTTTGCCTCAACTACCCGTCTGTCGTCAAAAACGAACATTCCGCCTTCCCATACCGTATCGGGACATTCCTTAAGGAAGGTGACTATTCCGCCGTCAAGCTGATAAACATCTCTGAAGCCCTGCTCAACCATATAAGCAGAAGCTTTTTCGCATCTGATGCCGCCCGTACAATAAGTTATGACTGTTTTATCTTTATAATGTTCCAGATTTTTAACAACATCAGGCC
>CAYPMQ010000102.1:0-10578 GCA_964411625.1 uncultured Ignavibacteriaceae bacterium | reverse complement strand
GTTATGATGAAAATATTATAAAAGGCAGGTTTGCTACAGATATTGTGATGGTTGATAACGGTAACCTGATCAATTACAAAGCTGAAACAGGTGTACTTGCAGATAAGCTGAAAACGCTGGCCCGTGAAGCAGGGACTGGTGAAATATCAGAAAACCCGTGGCTGATATCATTTTCAGCAGGGGGAACTCAGAAGCCGGGCAGAATTAAAATTTATTCAGGTGAGAAGATTGTCAAGGTTATCGGACCAGACAGTCATGATTTCACAGAAGTTGAAATTGAAGGCAGACTGGGAGTAAGCAAGTTTCATCTTTCTGAAGGTGCCATCAGAATGACGGAAGCACCATGCGGACATAAGACCTGTATGCAGGCCGGGGCAGTATCAAAAACCGGAGCATCAATTGTCTGTATTCCTAACATGGTAAGAGCAATTATTGAAGGAAACGGAAATTCACCGGTTGATGCTGTCACCGGCTAAAGTGCTGCTGTTGTTTCTCTGTCTTTATGTTGTTCCTCTCAATGGACAGGAGTTTGAGGTAACTGCATCAAAATACCTGCTTGGTACTCTGGTTGAGGCTAAAATCTTCACTGCAGATATAGAGAAGGGAAGAACTGCGCTTTACAAATCATTCAGAGAGATTGAGCGTATTGAAGCTCTGCTCAGCTCTTATAAAGACTCATCAGAGATATCAGAAATAAACCGATGTTCAGGCATCAGACCTGTAAAGGTATCTTTCGAAACATATTCAATTCTAAGCCGCTGTCTGGAATACTTTAAACTTTCCAAAGGCAAGTTTGATGTCACTATAGGCGCCGTCTCATTATTGTGGGGATTCAGCAGCGAGACCCCCCGGGTCACTCCGCCGTTGCAGGAAGCAATTGACTCAGCACTGGCACTTACCGGAATTAAAGATATGGTACTCAATCCTTCAGATACAACGGTGTTTCTTGAAAGAAGGGGTATGAAAATTGATCTCGGAGGTGTTGCAAAAGGGTATGCCATTGACAGGGCTGCTGCCTCTCTTGATTCTTCGGGTATAAAATCATTCCTTATTAATGCCGGTGGAGATATATATGTCAGGGGAGAAAAGCCGGATGGGAATAAGTGGGTTGTTGGGGTTAAAAATGCTTATCCTGATAAAAAAAATAAATATGAGCTGATAGCCAGATTTGATCTGAAGGATATGAGCATTGCCACCAGCGGAGATTATGAGCGCTTCTTTGATTATAACGGGAGAAGATATCATCACATAATCGATCCGGCAACAGGGTATCCGGGCACAATGATCAGAAGTGTCAGCATAATTGCAGAAACGGCTGAACTGGCGGATGTACTTGCCACATGGGGCTTTCTTGAACCCGGAAAAATGCCTTCCTCAGGGGCTGGCTACCTTATTTGCGATTCCCTGAATAATCTTATCTATGACGCTCAGCAGCTGAAAAACTATAATATGATCCTTTTCTCGGAACAGTAACCTAAGATACTTTTCTGCTGAAATTTCTCCTCAGATTATGCTAATGATCGAAAAACAGTAAAAAAAGTTTAAAATATTTTATAATTAACCCAAAATTAACCCATTTATTAACCCCTTCTTTAACCCCGCCCGATTAAATTAACCCATGTATTTTATAAAAGTTTCTGAAACAAGGGAAATTTCTGAGGGGTGAACCAAAGGTCAACACCCTCAGGGGAGCGGGGAAAATATTAAATGGCCGGGGCGAAGGTCAGAAACAATGTATAATGTATTTTACAGGGAAAAACTAATCGTCTGAATTAAGACACAAATCAGGAGCCGGGCCTTAATCTAAACCGGTTCTTATGGGACAAAATAAACATCAGGAAAATCCGGGCGGGAATTAAATTCAGGGAAACTCAGCAGATTACGATTTCACATTCAGGGTTAAGGTGCAAACGTAACATTATATGCCTGTGTATTAAGACCCAAGATAGCACAGGGGGTCATGCCGGGGCATTAATTTTATTAATGCCCCATTTTTATTTTAAACCGATCTGTTTTGGGAAGCTCTTAATGTTATGCATTATTCTGAAAAAAAAACCACGTCGGGGTCTCATGAAATAAAAAACTTTCATCAGTTAAGCACAGCTTAAAGGCTTTTGATTTGTGATTATAGTTCAGTTAAGATTAAATACCGCATAAACGGGGAAATGGTCACTGTAACCACCGAAATATTTCTTCCCCCCGAAAGTCGGAAGTGAAGAGCCGGCATAATTTCCTTCCTGCCGCACAATAAAATCAGGTTTGTAAATTATAAATGAATCACAGGGAAATACAGAAGTTGTGCCGTTAATAAGTGACCCGCTGACAATAATCTGATCAAGCATATTCCATTCCGATCTGAAAAGATAGCTCCCCATCCCTTCGGATTTCCTTTTTGCAGCAAGATTATAAAGTAAACCATTTTCTGCAGCGGAATTTTTATCAGCACAATTAAAAGATTTTGCATCAAGAGTCTGGCTTATTGAAATGTTTGCCGGCTCATCGTTAAAATCGCCCATTATTATAATATTTGCTTCTTTACCTGATTCAAACAGTTTATCAACAGCAGTTCTGAGAGTTCTGGCAGCGGCAATTCTGTTTTTTTCACTTTCATTCTGACCGCCTCTTCTGGATGGCCAGTGATTAATGAATAAATTTAAATCTGTTCCTCCTGCTTTAAGAACAACCTGCATAACATCACGGGTGGGATATTTATCATTAAGTTCGATTCTGTAAGATTCTGTTTTAACGAAATCAAGGTGCCCCTTCTTAAATATGAGCGCAACATCAATACCTCTGCCGTCAGGAGAGTCTTTATGAACTATTTCGTATTGCTGTTGATAATTTTTGGAAAGTGCGGAGGTGAGAGTCTCAAGCACACCTTTGTTTTCCACTTCAGCCAATCCGATGACATCGGGACCTCTTCCGCCATTCATTGAAGCAATTACTTTTGCAAGATTTTCGGTTTTGAGGTTAAACTTTTCATCATTCCATTCTCTCTCTGATGAAGGCAGAAACTCAGCATCATCAATCGCAGGATCATCCTGGGTATCGAAGTAGTTTTCAACATTATAGAAGGCCACAAAGAGGGATTTTCCGCCTGACAGGGTCGAATAAGATGAACAGGAGGTAATAATAAAGCTAAGGAATAATAATTTGATCAGAAGAATCTTTTTCATTTTACACATTTATATTTTTTTGAATAAAGTATTTAAAAATAATCAGTTGCGGTGTTAATATTGCCTTATTACAATTAATTTCATTAATTAGTTTACATTTCTTAAATAATAATGCAACAGCAAAAGATCAGTGCGGGGTTTCAATGAAATACATTTTTAATATGCTTGTTTTGCTTGTTCTTTCGGCGTTCAGCCTGTATGCATCCGACCAACCGCATCCGAGAGCTGCAGGAGTGCCTGCCGACCTTTTAAATAAGGTCAGGACCACACCCAAAGATGCTCTGAAAGCTCTTGTGGAATACCTCACCAGCGGGATTAGTGAAGAGTATGAAAAAATCAGGATTCTTCATGACTGGGTTGCTCTTAATACAGTATATGATACTGAAGCTTATTTTTCAGGCAGCGACTCATATTATGACCCCTATGAAGTTGCTGTGCATGGAAAATCCGTCTGTGAGGGTTATGTGAATCTGCTTCAGGAGATGTCGGATATTGCAAGGTTAAGGTCTGAAAAAGTTAGCGGCTATGCACGCGGTTACGGATACTCCGCATCAGGTAAAGAGGTGGTAAATGATAACCATGCGTGGAATATATTTGAAGTGAACGGAAGAAAGGTGATCACAGATGTAACATGGGCCAGCGGTTACCTCATGGGGAAACAATTCAAAAAATCATACAACCTTGATTATTTTGATATTAAGCCTGAAAATATGATCTATTCGCATTTCCCTTCAGAGAGAAAATGGCAGCTTCTGGAAAAACCTCTCAGTGAAAATGAATTTCTGGCTTTGCCTAATCTGGGAGGAAAGTACTTTTCCTTCGGGCTTTCTGCCCCCACGAAATTATCTCAGAATGAAGGCGAAGACGGTATATGGTCTTTTAAGCTAAGAGTGCCTCACGGTGTTCAGATTTCGACGGCTTTATTCTATAAAAATAAGGAGGTGCCTAATTCAACCCTTCCGATGATATATAACGGGAACTGTACCGTAAATCTTATTTTTAATGAGACCGATGTCCACTCTCTTCTTATTTTTGCTAAAAAGACGGGCGAGGAATAATATATCAGTGTGGCAACACTCAGATTACTTGGTGTTAAAACCCGGATTCAGGGCTTCCCCATGGCGTATGCCCCGTTTTTCGAAAATCCGGTTGAACTGATCTCACCGCTGGCAAATCCGGTTGCACCGGGCGCAGAGGTTATTTTCAGTGTCAGATCGGAAGTCTTTTCAGGTCTCACAATAATAAACAACGGCAAGTTTTATGAGATGAAAAAGGAACACGGCGATATCTGGACAGTTAAAGCAGCAATCACGGGCGGCGATATTTTTCTCGGGTGGAAAGCAGGCAGCAATACTTATGAATATTTATGCAAATGGGAGGCAGGTAATTAAAGACTGCCTGCCCCGTAAGAAAACTTGCACCCGTGCTAAAGATTAAAGTTGACCCCAAGCCATGGAATAAAGGGGAATTCACTTTTTTCAGCCTGCAGTACAGTGTAAAATCCGAATTCTATGGCTCCGCCAAAACCAAAATTACGCATACCGAAGCTTACCGGTGTGGCTTCTGAAGTAATAAGCCAGACTTCAGCAATGATTTTGGAATTTTCTGATATCTGAGTTTCTCCTCCCAGAATTACCGGCCCTGTTTTTGAAAAAATATTTCCGTTATAACCGTAACCGAGCGTTATTGTGAATCCGTAGCTCAAGGTTCCCAGCGTTCCTGAACCGTAAACAAAGCTGTAATTATCATTATCCGCCCCGAAAAAGAGAAGGCCCCCTGCAACATTAATATTATTACTTTTAACAATGTTCACCTTAGGAGCCACATAGTACAGTTGTTCTTTTGCGCCCGGAAGAAGCGATATACCACCGCTTATCATAGCGCGGCTATCAAATTAAGCTGCGAAAAAAGGGAAAAAGAGTTCATAGATTCCCGGTCTTACCTGATTTCCATCCATCACTCTTGCAGTGGGTGCCATAAAAAAGTGAGAGGCATCTGAGTCATTTTTCCTGAGTTTATCACCTTCAGCCCGGTAAAAGCCTTTTTTTATTTCATGAATAGCCGGGACAGGTAATTTGAGCTCAAGATTGCCGAGGGTATGAATAAAAATAGAATCCGCGGTCTCGGATATAACATATCCGGTAATTTAGGAGCCGTCTTTAAGACTGATTTTTGCAAGCGAGGAATCACTTTGAGGGCTCAGAAAACCGACGGCATACATTATAACAAGCAATGCAGTTTTCATGATAAACTAATTAATATTTACGGTTAATAAATAATCAATTGATTTGTCAGGGGCAATAGGCAGTATGTAATTATTTTCTAATCAGTATGTCTGAATGACTACCAGCTTGCCTGCAGATTTCAGTTTATCTGCAAGCAGAGGTAAAATGACTTTACGCTGAAGAATGCCGGTCTGCACAAAACCGATATCACCTTCGGCAAGGTTGGGTGCCGTACCGTGGAATATATTAACGCGGTCGGCAACGCTGAGTAATGAATAGAGAACGGTTACAGGGGAATTTTTCTCCAGTTTATCTGAATCTTCATCCCAGATATTATACACCTGATTGAGAGTAACAGCCCCTTCGGTAACAAGAGCTTTACCGCCAAACATCAGTATTCAGGAGGGGAAATGGAGCCCGGATCATTCTGATCAACTTCAAGTTTAAGTTCAAGCTCACGGGCCGCTATTGCAGCGGTTGTGGCACCGCAGATAATTTTAAGACCGTCTGAATCGATAAAATCGGAAATAATCTTTTTATCCAGTGATTTTTCAGCGGGTGCTCCTGTCAGGATGTTAACAATGCGGCCGGGCTTACATATTGCAGCAACAGCGGTACAGTCATCACCCTGCTGATCTTTCCACAGCTGACGCGCCTTACGGGTCAGCTCCGCCGGGAATACTTTCGGAGACTGCCTGCCCGAGATCATTTCTTCAACAAACCGGTTCACGCCGCTGATTTCCCAGCCGTTTCTGAGACCTCTTCCAATACCTGCCTGTGTTATGCCGTCGCTGACTATAAGAATCCCCTCGTAAAGATCCAGCTGGAAATTGGTTTCATAGACAATGAAATCACCAAATGTCCCTGCTTTTCTGTCAAGAACGGTTGTATACTGCCTTGTGAAAAATACGGGAGGCGGCATCTCATATGAAAGGATCACAGAAAGGCCATCGGTGAGGATTCTCGCAACTGTAAACACTGAATAGGGGAGACCCGAAACCCTTGCCTCTTCCATTGTTTTAACGCATTTTGCAAAAGCTTCACGGAGTGATAAACCTCCTCTTATGAGTTCCTTCAGTCTTGTTGCGCACATCGTTGCAGCAAGATTTGCCTGAACCCCTGAACCAAGTCCGTCACAGACAATAATTACAGTTGAGAACTGATCCCTGAAAACCTCAGTGACATCACCGCAGGGCTGTCCCGGCTTTTTGGATACACTGCTGATTACTGTTTCGACGTGGCGGTATCCCATAACCAGTTTTTCGCGGATTTATCATTAACAGATTTTGACTGATCAGCCGTAAGTTGAATCAGATTTTCGACGAGAACCTCACCCCTGGCTGTATTTTCCCCCAAAAACTTAGCCATTTTCTGAGCCATCTCAATCTGATGATTGAGAAGCTCGCGTGCCTGAATTATTGTCTGTCTTCTAAGGTCATCCAGCTTTCTGGTGTCTGTCAGGTTTTTAGTGATATCCACAAAAATACCCACTATCTGATTTTCTTCTCTCAGTTTATAAATCAGTTCATGGCAGACAAGACCGTATTTGGAGTGCTCCTGCTGAATTTCAATCTTATCTTCCCTGCCTTCTCTCAGCCTGATAAAATGTTCGGGATCAAGGATCGAGGATAAAGGTTTCCCGATGGATGAATTGCCACAGACAAAAAAGCGTCTGAATGCAGGATTAATTTTTATTATCTCAAGTTTATCATTGAGAATTACGATTGCGTTGGGTGTGCTTTCAATGATTTTATCTGACCGCTGCTCGGCCATTTTTTTCATATAAGGCAGGCACATCTCCTTTTCAGCCATACCTCTCAGAACGGCGAGAGCTTTATCATAGCATGATGAATAGCCGCATGCGCCGCAGTCAAGACGGTCAGAATCATTAATGCGTCCCGTATGTTCAAGAACTTCTCTAACCTGAGCTTCGGTGAACATTTTTTCTTTGACGGGATCAGGAGATATTTTTCTCACAAAGCTGAGCTGCCCTTCTTTATACCCGGTTACAGGCTCAGGCTGGGCGATGTATTCTGCAGCAGCAGCATATCTGATTACACGTCTTCTGCGCGTGTGAAGATCAGTTTCAGATCGGATACCGGGTCCGTTCGTGCAGCCAGTCTGACAGAATAAAGGTTCAGCGATTATGCCTTTCTCTCTTCCAAGCATGCTGATAAGCTCGGTGACCTCTTCAAATCCCGTTGCCGCAGCGGTGTTTTCCTGAAGTCCGGAATCTCCAGCACCGGAAGCTCTGAAGAATCCCCCGCTGAGAGGATAGAGTCTTGAGTCACCTGAAGGAAGGGAATCAAAACCGCTTTCCTCGAGAGTTTCAATTGAAATATTTTTTAATACGATTAATTCGCTCAGTTCCTCAAATGTGAGAACAGCTTCAATAAGTTTGTTATTCCCGGGTTCGCCCGCTTCTCCTTTTTTAGCTATGCAGGGGCCTATGAAAACAGTTTTTACATCATCACCTAATTCATTTCTGATGATCTTTGCATGGGCAACCATTGGTGAATCAACCGGAGCAAGCTGGTCAGTTATTTCAGGGCGGTATTTTCTGATATAATTGACAACTGAGGGGCATGCAGAGCAGATGACATTGTTTCTGCTTCCCGAGCAGTACTCCTTTTCCGTGAAGTAAGCAGAGTAATAAGCGCCAACGGCAGTTTCAAAGACATGCCTGAATCCCATTTTTCTGAGGAGAGATGGAATTCTTTTTATCTCCCATTCATTAAAAAGGGCAGGAAAAGAAGGGGCAATGGAGACGGCGGTGTTAAAACCGCCGTCAAGCAATTCTCTGACTTTATGTATATCCCGCCTGTATGTTTTTGCGTTCTGAGGGCAGTTGCGGATGCATGTTCCGCACTGAATGCACCTCTCATTAACCACCGAAGCCT
Organism: uncultured Ignavibacteriaceae bacterium; assembly: GCA_964411625.1. Lineage (GTDB taxonomy): Bacteria > Bacteroidota > Ignavibacteria > Ignavibacteriales > Ignavibacteriaceae > JABWCA01. The sequence continues at coordinate 2,277 of CAYPMQ010000102.1, read as the reverse complement.
GCCCGCCGCTCATTTTTATGGCGTTTACGGGGCATACCCTAACACATTTGTAACAGTCACGGCACTTTGCTTCATTGGTATATACAATCTGCTCTGATAAAGTTATCATGTATAATTCCCGGTTTTAGGAATCGAGATGATCCTGGCAGCCTTTTTTTCTATGGCATATGTAACAGAACCGAAATCGGCAGCGTTAATTACTTCGCCGTCAACAGTCACGTTTTTACCTTTGCTGCACTCTTCCATACAGAAGGTGGCCTTCACATCCACGATATCGGCTAATTCCTTTTCTTCAATATAGTTAACCAGCTTTTTCAAAAGATTCTGAGAGCCCTTTATAAAGCAGTTTGTCCCGATACAGACATTAACATCAACTGTTTCAGTGCTGCTGCCTTCTATAAAGCTTATTTCACTCTCAAAAAGTCTCTTCCTGTTTTTGTAGTGAGTATGCAGCAAATTGTGTGCCAGATTGCTGCCTGCTTCACCGAGTTTTTCGGCATAGAGTCTGGTTATGAAAGGATTCTCCTGAGATTTATGAAGCTGAATGGTCTTATCAGAATTATAGATTCCAACGGCGCGCTTCTTTCTGATTTCAGCATCACAGGTGAACGGCTGACCGGCACCTCCTATACAGCCTCCCGGGCAGGCCATTACTTCTATCAGATCAAATTCCTCTTTACCGCTTTCAATATCGGCTATAAGGGCTCTTGCATTTGCAAGTCCGCTGACCACAGCCATTCTTACCTCATTTCCGTTAAGCTGAATCACTGCTTTTCTGACTGCCGAGTCACCTCTTACTTCTTTGAATATGTAATTTTCAAGGGTTCTGTTATTAACAAGTTCTGCCGCATATCTGAGAACAGCTTCGCTTACACCGCCGCTGTTGCCAAACAGTATACCTGCACCGGTTTTGAAACCGAAGGGATGATCAAGTGAATCGGGATTAAGATCTGAAAAATTAATTCCCGCCTCTTTAATCATCTGAGCGAGCTCCTGAGTTGTAATGACATAATCAACCTCTTTAACACCGTTACTGATGAACTCGGGGCGGTCTGCCTCAACTTTTTTAGCAGTACACGGCATAACGGATACCATTATAACGTCAGAAGGTTTTTTGCCGAGTTCTTCAGGGAGACGGTTTTTTACTACGGCACCCATCATCTGCTGAGGTGATTTGCAGGTTGAAAGATTTTCAAGGTATCCCGGGTAGTACTGCTCGGCAAATTTGACCCAGCCGGGGCAGCATGATGTGAACATCGGGCCCTTTTTACCGGATTTCAGTCTGCCGATAAATTCATTCGTCTCTTCAATAACGGTAAGATCGGCAGTGAAGGCTGTGTCAAACACTTTTCTGAATCCCATAAGTCTGAGAGCAGAAACTATCTGTCCCGTAACATTTTCACCCGGTTTAAATCCGAACATTTCTCCTAAAGCAACACGAACGGCGGGGGCAATCTGAGCTATGACATATTTATCAGGGTTATCCAGTTCTTTCCAGACGTTTTCTGTGTCTGATTTAGGAGTAAGTGAACCGGTTGGGCACACTCTTGCGCATTGCCCGCAGTCAATACATTCAACCTCTGCAAGATTTTTCCCGAATGCAGGTTCAACGGTTACTTCAGAACCGCGATGAGTAAAATCGATTGCCCCGACCGACTGAATTTCGGAACATGCCCTTACACAGTCACCGCATAGTATACATTTGTTGGGATCACGTACCAGGGCTTTAGATGAGAAATCCACCGGTTTTTCGACTGTGGTTTTCTTAAATCTGACTTCAGAAACTCCCAGATCTGCAGCAAGCTCCTTCAGTTTGCATGAAGTGCTTTTACTGCATACCGCGCAATCCTGTTTATGATTTGCAAGAAAAAGCTCCATTGTTATTTTTCTGATATCACGGAGCTCTTTGGTATGAGTTCTCAGACTCATTCCAGTTTCGGGTTTGATTGAGCATGAAGTATTTATACCTCTTCCTGCAATATCAACTATGCATAATCTGCAGGCACCGTAAGTGCTGAGTTCTGAGTGATAACAGAAAGTAGGGATATTTACATTTGCCTTTCTGATAACCTCAAGCAGATTTTTTTCATCTGAAAATGGAATTTCTCTTCCGTTCACGATTACATAATTATTTTCCATGATTAACCTCCCACCACGGCATTTAATCTGCAGGCATCAATACATGCACCGCATTTAATACATAACTCGTCATTGATCCTGTGCGGCTGTTTTTTCTCACCCGTTATTGCACCGGTGGGGCATTTACGGATACAGACA
>CAYPMQ010000101.1:0-10585 GCA_964411625.1 uncultured Ignavibacteriaceae bacterium | reverse complement strand
AATTCCAGGTGAAGAGGTAAACGCACCGTAGTAATAGTAGTAAGTGAATTTCAGGTTAAACATTACTATCAGCCGCGTATTAATATAGTACAGGAGAGTGTTATCTTTCCTTCTATTTTTATAATTCCGGATTTTTGAGCGGAAGCGTTATTGTGAAAACACTGCCTTCTCCGGGATTGCTTTCTACAATAATTTCACCTCCGTTTGCTTCGGTAAACTCCTTACACACAAGCAAACCAAGACCGGTGCCTTTCTCATTAAATGTACCCAAAGTGACTTTTTTCTTCTCAAGGGAGAAGAGTGTGCTGATCTGTTCCCGGGTCATTCCTACTCCTGAATCCTTCACCGATATTTTGGCAAAATTACCTGTAGTAAAAGCAGTAATGTTTATAGTACTACCTGAAGGGGAGTATTTAATTGCATTCTGAATGATGTTTCGTGCTACCGAAGAGATCATATGACGATCCGCAAATACTATTATGTTTTCATCAATTGACAAATTAATCTGAAGACGTTTTTCTTCTGAGAGATTAGAGAGTACGGCTATTTCATTATGATATAGTTCACTCAGGTTAAAATAAGTTTTGTTCAGTACGATTCTGTTTGTCTGGCTTCGGGCCCAGTTCAGGAGGTTTTCAACCAGAGAGAAGGTAATTCTGCCGGATGTATTGATTCTTCGTATAAATTCCTTTTTTTCATTATCGTCAAGTTCATCAAAGTCTTCAAGCAGTAGTTCTGAGATTCCGAGCAGTGCGACAAAAGGATTTTTAAGGTCATGAGAAATGACTGAAAAAAGCTTGTCTTTTGTAACATTTGATTCATTGAGCTGTTCAATCAGAACCTGGAGCTCCTGATACTGTTTTTCAATTTTTTTATTCTGTTCTTTCAGTAATTCGTTTTTATGACTGATCTCTTCAGTTCTCAATCTGACAAGAGACTCGAGTTTCTGGTTCTCTTTTCTTATTCTTAAGGAAACAACATAAGAGGCACCATAAATGAGTAAAAAGGCAGCGACGATATAGAACAAAAGTGCCCACCAGGAGGTGTACCACCACCCCTTCACTGTTAATGACACGGTGAAGGCTTCGCTCCAGCTATAATTTCCGTACTTCTTGGCTCTTACGTAAACCTGATATGTTCCTGTTGGTAATTTGCTCCCAAATTCGATATCGGTACCGAAGAACTTCCTTTCCGCATAATCATCTCCGTTGATAACCAACTCGTAAAGCATGTTCTTGTTAGGATAAGTGGTCGATATTGCTGAAAGATCGATAGATTCACCCTTAAGAATCGAAACTTCACCCGTCTCCCAGCTTATAAGTTCACCTGTATCATGCAGTCTTAAAACAACATAGGGCCTTTTGGTGGTCTGGCTCAGGGAGGGACTGACAAATTTCACTGCTCCGTTTGGTGTTCCGGCAATCACAGATGTCTCAGTTACGATAATGGCTCCCTGATTAATTGTTCTCGCAGGCAGACCATTGGATTCATCAAATCCGAGTATCATCTTCTCATTCTCAATACGGAATAATCCTTTATTGGTACCTGCCCAGATTGAGCCGTTTGAATCAAATTCAATGTCCGTTATGCTTAATCTGTCAAATTCTGAGGAAAGAATAGGTTTTAATTCTGAATCTTTCAGTTTATAAAGTCCGGAATCTGCTGCAAAGTACCAGCTTCCATTAAATTTCTCAAAATCATAAATTCTGATACGAGATTTGTTCTCACCGGTACTTACAGATTCAAATTTCTCTGTTCCGGGATTAAACCTTTTAAGCATTGCATCTCTGCTGAAACCGGAAATGTAAATGTCACCGGAATCGTCCTGAAGAATTTTACCGGGCGCATCACCGCTGCTACCCCACGCCAGAAATCTTGTATGCTTAAAATCCTTACTTATTCTGAGAATTTCCGGAGAATTATAGAAAAGCATCCATATATTACCTGAATCATCAATTAACATGGTTGAAGGAATCGTGCCTTCACGGAGAAGGAAAATAGTCTTCTTAATTGAATTCTGCTCAATGATTTGCAGCCTTGAGAGGTCATCAGCAATATACAGCAGGTCGTTTTTCAGTTCTGCCGCCATTATATTTGAGTTCTGTGATTCATATAATAGTCTGACAGAGGCATCTGAAGGGGAGAATTCAAAGACAGCCGATCCGTGTACGATAAGAACAGTACTCCGGTCTGTTTTCCTGATTGACTGAACAAAATTATTTCCGCTGATTGTATTAATCGGGAGAAAATCCTGTCTGGCGAGCATCATGATACCCCGTTCTGTTGCCGCCCAGATTTGTCCCTCTGTATCAAAAATAATACGGTTTATTTTCTTCTCATTATCAAGATTGAGTTTTGAGAAAAGAAAACCTCCTGTTTTCAGATTGGTAATGAATATGCCTTTGTTCCATGTACCCGCAATCAGCAGACCGTTTCTTTCATCAAGTGTGGAAACCTCTTTCAGATTACCCGGAAGGGGATCATGAGTGATTCTGCCACCCTGATTAATTTTAATGAGGGATATTCCGGAGGCAGATCCGATGATGAATTCATCAGGTGAGATTTTTTTGATGGCATTCACTGATTCCGGTTTGTAAGAAGTATTGACCGGTTCAAATTTGTTAGTTTTTTCATCTAATCTGAAAATTCCGCCGTGGTGTGAAATAACATAAAGATTATTATTTTTATCCTGGAAGAACTGAAACGATCTCAGGAAACTGAATGAATGCTCCCTGGCCGGAAAACGATATTTTATTTTACCTGTACCGGTTATCCGAAGAACAGCGCTGCCCTCAGAAATCCAGATATCTCCCTTATGATCCTCATATATAGTTTTACCGTAATTAATCAGACTTTCTTTGTCTTCTGCTGATCCTGCGGCAATTTCCTTATGGCTGATAGAATGAACATTATTCTTTATTTCAAGTAAACCAAGATCATGAAGAGCAAGGAGACGGCCGTCATTTGTTACATAAAAATCCTTGAAATATCTGGTTCGGATATCCGGTCTGTAATCAACGAAATGGACACCGTCAAATCTTGCAATTCCTTCATCAGTTGCAATCCAGATAAATCCTTTACTATCCTGAATCACAGACTTGGTGAGATCGGATATCAAGCCGTCTTTTACAGTGTATGAATACTCAGAGTATTCCTGAGAAAAGATTTGTGAGGGTAAAAGTGAAATTAAACAGAAAAATAGAAGGGATCTGATCAAATTCATGATTTTATTCTGTTTAATCCATTTAAAGCGGCAACCCTGTAAGCTTCTGCCATTGTGGGATAATTGAAAGTGGTATTAATAAAATATTTAAGAGTGTTTGCTTCACCCTTCTGACTGATGATTGCCTGCCCGATATGAATAATTTCAGCAGCCCCATAACCGAAACAGTGGATACCCAGAACCTCCAGTGTTTCTCTGTGGAATAATAACTTAAGCATTCCGGTTGTATGACCGGTAATCTGGGCTCTTGCCAGATGCCTGAAAAAAGAATGACCCACCTCATAGGGAATTTTGTCTGCAGTAAGTTCCTGCTCAGTTGCCCCTATTGAACTTATTTCCGGAATCGTATAAATACCGGATGGTATAAACTCAACAAGTCTCGGTTCTGAAACCCCTTCAACTATATGTGAAGCAGCATACCTTCCCTGATCATATGCTGCGCTTGCAAGACTCGGAAATCCCACAACATCACCTGCCGCATAAATATTAGGCACTGAAGTCTGAAGATGCTCATTCACCGGAATTGAGCCTCTTGAGTCATATTTTATACCGAGTTTTGAGAGTCCGAGTGTATCTGAATTTCCTGTTCTACCCTGAGCCCAGAGCAGAAGATCCGCTGTAATTATCTTATTAGAAGCAAGATGCAGGGAAACCTGCCCCTCATCAGCCTCAACTTTAGAATAGGTTTCATTATTCCTGATCAGAACTCCATTTTCTCTTAGGTGGTAGCTCAGCGCATCACTGATTTCATCATCCAGGAACGTAAGTAACCTCTCACGGTTATTGATAAGATTTACCTTGATCTGCAGGCCTCTGAAAATTGAAGCATATTCACAGCCTATAACCCCTGCGCCATATATTATTATCGATCTGGGATTAAGATCCGTTGTCAGAATAGTATCACTGTCAAGAATTCTGGGGTGAGTAAAATCAACATCAGAAGGGTGGTATGGCCTTGAGCCTGTTGCAATTATAAAATATTGTGAAGAATAAACCTCTGATCCGCCGTTCGGAAAAAGAACCCGAATGTTGTTCTGATCCTCAAAGACTGCTGTGCCGTTTATAACATCAATATTATTTCTGCCGTAAAAACCTCTCCTGAGATGTATCTGCTGTTCAACCACAGGCCGGCAGGCGGTAAGAATCTGCTGGTAGGATTTACCTTTGGTTAGTCCTGATTCGGTAATTTTCTGAATGTTTTGTCTTAACGCTTTGCTTGGGATGGTTCCGCGGTGAGTGCATGATCCGCCGACTTCATAAAACATATCGATCACTGCAACATTTTTCCCGGCTTTTACACATTTCATTGCCGCTCCTTCGCCCCCGGGACCGCTGCCGATCACAATCACGTCATAATTGAAAGCCATAGTAAGGAAAAGTTTAGTTAATTTAGAAAGTATAAAATAAAAAAATAATCGAACATATTCCGTTTGCAAAATCATGAATAATAAGCCTAATAAAAGATTTTTAATCTTTCTCTCAGCGCAAACACTCCTTCTGATTTATATTTCTTTTTTCTTAATGTATGCTGAAGCAGCCGCACAGGTAAATTACGAATTCAGAGGTGTTAAAATCACCGACGTTGATTCAGATGTAATGTTTGATGACCGTAAAATTGCCGAAGCAATGGATTTTCTTGCATCAAGAGGATTTAACGCAGTTATTCCAGTCGTGTGGAATGCCGGATACACACAATATCCGAGTCAGTTTCTTCAAAATAAAACAGGGGTTGAAATTGATCCTCAGTTTCTCGGGAAAGACCCCCTGAATGCAATTATTATCGAGGCTCACCGTGCGGGACTGGAAGTATATCCCTGGTTTGAATATGGATTTGCCTCATGGTACTCTGGCGGGACACCCCCTTTCGGAGGGCATATTGCACAGCTATATCCGCAATGGGCCTCAAAAAAATCAGACGGCACCCACTGCACGAAAAATGGTTTTGACTGGCTATCCGGTATCAATACGGATGTTCAGGACCTCATCATCGGAATGGTTAGTGAAATCATGACTCGTTATGATATTGACGGAATAGAATTTTCAGACAGGATGCCTGCTTTACCTGTTGAATGCGGTTATGATTCCGTTACGGTTGAGATTTATAAATCAGAGCACAATGGTTCTGTGCCACCGCAGGATTATGACAACTTTGCCTGGAAAAGATGGAGAGCAGATAAACTGAATCAGTTTTATTCCCGAGTAAGAGATACAGTTTACGGCAGGCAGCAGCATGTCATGGTGGCAACAAGCCCGAGTTTATTTCCGTGGGCGTTTGAGGAGTATCTTCAGGATGTTCCTGCCTGGGTAAATACAGGAATCGCTGATCAGTTCCTGCCTCAGTTATACAGGTACGATTACTTTGCATACCTTCAGGAACTGAATTCAACTCTGAGCACACTTGCGCCCGGAAAAAAGGATATTACGTTTGCCGGAATTCTGATGAATGTGGGAAGTTATACTGTATCACCCTCTTTGCTTATTCAGTTCATGGAACTTGACCGTCAGAAAGGGCTGAAGGGGGAGGGCTTCTTTTTTTATGAGGGACTCCGTAAGAACTCAAATCTGCTTGCGGATACACTCCGCACGCTTTTTTATTCTCGGCCCGCCGAAGTGCCTGGGAGGAATAATTCCCCATGGCGTCCCAGAGGAATACTTGTTAACGAGGATGATGCCTCAGGTGTGACCATAACGGGGAGCTGGCAGCTTGTGCCGATACTCGGTTACAAGCCCAACGTTTACAGAACCAATTCAAATGAATTTGCATCAATAAGTTACTCTGCAGAAATCCCCGAAGATTCATGGCAGTCATTATATGTATATGTGGTGAATAATTCTGCGTTCACTTCATTTGCGAGATACACGGTTTATCATAATAATGATTCTTCGGTTATTATCATTGATCAGAAAGTAAAGAACCGAAACGGCTGGGTGAAGCTGGGCGATTTTTATTTCAGAAAAGGGATGAGGAGAGTCTTACAAGTTGATAATTCACAGCTTGAAGCAGGCAAATATCTCATAAGTGATGCCATGCTGATGCTGCTGAACAGAAAACTTTCACCCGATGTGATTATAACAGGTGCGGATGAAGAAAATCCGGAACTTATGCACTCATCTTATGAACTCGTTATCAGAGGAAATTACCCAAATCCATTTAACCCTTCAACTGTTATCAAAGTAGAATCACGTTATGAAGGATTGGCGGTATTGCGGGTATTTAATGCAGCAGGCAGTCTTGTTTCAGAATCTGAGCATTTTATAAATTCGGGAACAAATAGTTTGCCGTTTGAGGGAGAGGGACTTGCTTCAGGTAATTATTTTTATTACGTACAAAGCCGCGGCAAAATTGCAACCGGTAAAATGCTGCTTGTAAAATAAACAAAATAAGTCTCCAAAGGAGAAACTTGTACTAAATCAGTCAGGGTTGACTGACGGCAAATCAGTTCAGATTTTTTTAAGGAGGAGGTTTGCTGATAATCTGAGCGAATAACATCAGCGGAATGTAAAAAAGAGCCTCCTGAGAGTCATTTTCTGGCGTTTGCTGATAATCTGAGCGGATAACATCAGGGGAATTTTAATTTTTCATTAGTTGTTAATCAATTATTGATAACAAATGAAAATAAATGCCGGAAAGTGTGTACAGGAAAATGGACTATGTGGTAAGTATAGAAAATCTTACAAAATCATTCACCGAAGGGGATAAAAGCAGAAAAATAATTGATAATCTCAGCCTTGATATAAGACGGGGAGAGATTATTGTACTTTATGGAAGAAGCGGATCAGGAAAGTCAACTCTTCTGAATCTTATTTCAGGACTTGATACCCCCGATAGCGGAAACATAATTATTAACGGAACAGACATCACAAAACTGAATGAGACGGATAAAACGATCTTCAGAAGAAAAAATACCGGTTTTGTCTTTCAGTTTTTTAATCTTATTCCCACCCTCACCGTTCTTGAGAATCTTCTCCTCCCTCTTGAACTGAACAAAACACTCAGCACGGAGAAAAAAGACCAGGCGCTTTCACTTCTTGAAGAAGCAGGTCTTGCAGGACGTAAAAACTCTTTCCCTGATGTTCTCTCAGGCGGGGAACAGCAGAGAATTGCCATTCTGAGAGCTCTTCTTACTGATCCTGATATTCTTCTCGCTGATGAGCCTACAGGTAATCTTGACTTTAATACTGCTAAAATTGTCATTGATATGATAGACAGACTTGTGCTTGGTAAAAATAAAACACTGATAATGGCAACACACAGCAGAGAACTTACAGGAATAGCCACCCGTATATTTTCATTCAGGGAAGGCCGACTGGAAAAGGCAGAGCTTTGACATGATATCACTTCTTGATAAATCTTCGGTCAGGTATCTCCTAAGGCATCCCTGGCAGAGCCTTTTAACCATTCTCGGTATTGTTATCGGTGTGGCAGTAATAGTTGCTATTGATATAGCAAACTTCAGTTCAATGAAAGCTTTCAGGCTCTCGATGGATAATGTTACCGGTAAGACGACCCATACGATCAGATCTTCAGGCGGTTCCATACCTGATACTTTGTATTTCGGGCTGAGGCAGAGATTGCCGGGAATAAAAACTGCTCCTGTCATTGAAAAAAATATCGCACTCAAAACAGAAGAAAAGGTGAAAGCTTTATTTCTCGGACTTGATCCATTTTCAGAATCTCCTTTCCGGAATCTTTTTGATGTTTCAGGTGCTCTCAATGGAAATGAGATAACACGACTCCTTGAGGATAAACATTCAGTAATTATTTCCTCCACAATAGCATCTGAACTTGCTCTTTCTGAAGGGGATTCATTACGATTTACTGCAGAGGGGAAATTCAGATCTGTTCTGATTGCAGGTATTTTAACCACCGAAAACGAGCGCAAAGGTGATATAAAAGAATATCTGGTTGTCACCGATATAGCAAACGCCCAGATAATTCTTGAAATGACGGGCAAAATAACAGGTATCGATCTTATCACCGATGAAAAATCCCCTTCCTTCGCAGATATTCAAAGCAGCCTTCCGGAAGGTACGGAGCTGGTAAAGTCAGGACTGAAGGGAGATGCCACAAGAAGTATGACAGAGGCATTTGAGCTTAATCTGACCGCAATGAGCCTCCTGGCTCTCATAGTGGGCATATTTCTGATTTTCAATACAATCAGCTTTTCAGTTATAAGACGCAGGAAGAATTACGGACTCGCCAGAGTAATAGGAGTAACGGGGAAGCAGCTTTACGGAACAATTATTTTTGAATCGCTCTTTCTTGCATTTGCCGGTTCAGCGGCCGGAATTGCCGTCGGAATTGCAGCAGGAAGAGAAGTCGTAAATCTTGTAACCGTAACTCTGAGTGATCTCTATTTCGCAAACAGTGTAAAAGCTGTTTCTGTCAGTTCCCTGACGATTCTTAAAGGTTTCGCAGCCGGAATTTTCTCCGCTCTGATTGCGGCAGCAGTACCTGCATACGGTGTTTACAAAGACACTCCTTCGGCATCACTGCGCAGATCCTTTGCTGAGTCATCGGTCAGGAACCGTCTTAAATCTTTTGCTCTTATTTCACTCTTGTTTGCAGCCGCCGGAACGTTGATTCTTCTTCTTCCGGAAGCCGGTATTTATCTCAGTTATACAGGTATTCTTTTTATAATAATTTCTTTTGCTTTTACAACTCCGTTTGTTCTTAAATTACTTGTCCGTATTGTCGTGAGTCTTATCCCGGATGGAAAATATTTTGTTATTAAAAGCGCGGTTAAATCTGTCTCGGCAAACATGAGCAGAACTGTTTTTGCAGTGGCTGCACTTGCCGTTGCAGTATCGGCAACTATCGGCGTTTATACCATGATCAGCAGTTTCAGGGGTACTGTGATTCAGTGGCTTGAACAGACCCTGCAGGCAGATATTTTTGTCTCATCACCATCATTAGTTGCACGAAAGAATGATCCTGTGATGCCCGCCGCTCTTACGGAGAAAATACTTCAGATTAAAGGTGTCGAAACTATTGACTACTACTCTGATCTTGAAGTTCTTCAGAACGGTAAAATAGTTCATCTGATCGGGGCATCAATTGATCCAGCAAATTATTCCAGATTTTCTTTTACCTCAGGTGACCCGGAACAGATCTGGAATGAATACCGTGAGCATAAAGGCGTTCTGATTACAGAGACATTTGCTTATAAGAATAACCTTGAAAGGGGAATGAGCGTTACCGTTACAGGAAATAACGGACCCGTAAAACTTAGAATTTCAGGAGTATATTACGACTATAGTTCAGATAACGGGCATATAGCTCTTGATTTCGGGCTGTTCCGTAAACTTTTCGGTGAAGTTGGTATTTCCGGTATTGGTCTCTACCTCAGTGAGGGAGCCGATGCCGGTTACATAAGGGAGAAGCTATACAGGCTGGATTCACCGGTTGAACTTCTGATTCGTTCAAACAATGAACTCAGGGATTTTTCAATTGACATATTTGACAGAACATTTGTTGTTGCAAGATCTCTGCAAATACTTTCCGTCATAGTGGCTTTTATTGGTATTTTCAGCGCACTCATGTCTCTTCAGCTTGAAAAAGGCAGGGAATTTGCCGTCATGAGGTCTGTAGGACTCACACCAATGGACCTTTTTAATTCAGTTTCAGTTCAGACTGCATTTATGGGACTTGCTGCGGGACTTCTTTCAATTCCGCTTGGTAATTTACTTGCATATCTTCTTATAAATGTTATAAATAAAAGGTCTTTCGGCTGGTCACTTCAGTTTGAATTCTCTTACGGTATTCTTATACAGGCGGTTATCATTTCTGTCATATCTGCCATTATGGCGGGATTTTACCCTGCATATAAAATGAGCAGAACCAATACTGCAATATTACTGAGGGAGGAATAGGGTGAAACTTTTAATATCCATTTTAATCATCTCCGGCGGTCTGATAGCGCTTTTATATCTGAATGAAGAAAAGGCACCCCAGACAGGGGATTCAGAGTATTCAATAGGGGATATCATGTCATCAGGTGATAGCTCAGGTTTCGAAAAAGCATTGAAAGTACGGCAGTTCTCATTCCCTGAAGATCATTATCCCCATGACAGTTTCAGGACTGAATGGTGGTATTTTACCGGTCATTTCAGCAGCAGCAGCGGAAGAAATTATGGTTACCAGTTTACTGTTTTCAGAACCGCTCTTACTACCTCTGCTCCCTCCGAAGAGAGCGCATTCTCAGCAAATCAGCTTTATTCTGTACATTTTACGGTATCAGATTTTGATAATGAAAAATTTCATTTCACCGAAGATTTTGTGAGAGGTGACGGGAGCTCGGGCGGCTTCAGCCGGCATAATTCTGAGATAAGAGTTAATGAAAATATTCTTGCAATAAGACC
>CAYPMQ010000100.1:0-10674 GCA_964411625.1 uncultured Ignavibacteriaceae bacterium | reverse complement strand
GAAAGGGATTGGCGAGATTATAAAATCAATCTTTACCTTCCCTGCAACCGATAACTGGCTGAATGTGTTCGGGGCACTTATGTGATTTGTACTTGTTGAAGGGCTTCTCGGTTATTTCTCTATTGTTATACCTGTAATCCTGATTATCTGGAGCTTTTTCCTCGTTGATAAAGTAACCTTCAAAAAAACAATCAATTACTCGAATTTTCTTTTTCTTGCCTCTATTCTCATCGCCTCGTTCTTCGGTGTGCTGAAATACAATCAGATTATTGAAGTAAATTACCTTTGCGGTGATCTTGGAGCAAGTGCAGGCGGAACTCTTGCCAGATTCATAGGCACCATAGGTGCAGTACTGGTGATAACACTTATTCTTGTCGTGATGATGATAATCTCATTTGATCTCAAGATAGAAAAGCTTTTTCATTGGATGAAGGTTGCGGGAGAAAAAACCGTTACCAAAACCGGCGAGGGTATATCAAATGTAGTCACGAAATACAAAGAGGATTCACGCCGGGAAAAGGAAGCTGTAAAAACACGCGATGAGGAAAGTGCCAGAACCATAGAGCACATCAGAGCTTATAAAAAAACAGAAGAACAAAAAGCTCCTGCGGGTAATGATGATACTTTGCAGAAGGGGGTTTACACACCTGCTCCAATCAAAAGATCGGCTGCTGATACTCATTATGAAAAGGAAGCAGTGAAAGATGAAAGAAGCGGCCAACTATTTTCAATTTTCAGAAAAGAGGAAAAATCTGAAGAAGATGAAGGAGGTTATGTTGAGTCAGAAAGCAGTCACGATTTTTCAAAAGTCAGGATCGTCAAAACCGAAGATGAAGAAGAAATCTCGGATAATGAGTATAATGAGTATAATGAGCATGAAGACAGCAGGGCTGCCGCAGAAGCTTCTGAAGAAGAATTTGAAGTTGACAGGCACAGAGAAGCCAAAGCTCCCGAGCAGTGGGAGGAATCGGTTCAGTTCAGAGATCACTTTTTCGAACTCCTCGGGCTACTAAAACACCATGATCCCCGGGACGAACAGAAAGTATCAGATGAGGAACTGCACGGCAATGCACAGCTCCTCATAGAAAAACTTGCCACTTTTGATATCGGTGCAGAGGTTATTAAAATTGTATCGGGCCCTACCGTTACTCTTTATGAACTTAAACCCGCTGCCGAAGTAAAAATTTCAAAAATAGTAAGTCTTGAGAATGATATTGCTCTTGCCCTGGCCGCAAGAGGGATCAGAATAATTGCCCCCATCCCGGGAAAGAGCGCCATTGGTGTTGAAATACCTAACAGTAAAATGATACCCGTTTTTGCACGGTCTGTACTCTCAAAAATCAGGGAGGTTTCAGATCCAGTGAATAAAAAGGAAAAGATGGAGCTTCCGCTGGCAATCGGGAAAAACATTGCGGGCGAAATCTATTTTGACGATCTTGCAAAAGTGCCTCACCTGCTTATAGCCGGAGCTACGGGGTCCGGAAAAAGCGTGGGCGTGAATATGATTATATCCTCTTTATTGTTCTCAAAAAGACCCGATGAAGTTAAATTTGCGATAATTGACCCCAAAAAAATAGAACTTTCATTTTACAGGGCACTCAAATATCATTATCTTGCCGTCTGCCCCGATCTGGATGAGGATATTGTCACTTCACCACAGAATGCAATTATTCTTCTTAAATCTGTAGTGCTTGAGATGGAGCGCCGGTATGACATGCTTGCAAAAGCTGCCTGCCGCAATATACTTGAGTATAATGACAAAATCAGGGATGAGAAAAGACGTCCGCGTGATACGGAAACAATAAAGCATTTTTACCTCCCTTACATTGTTGTTATCATAGATGAGCTGGCTGACTTAATGATAACGGCAGGAAAGGAAGTTGAAGAACCGATAGCAAGACTGGCACAGCTTGCCAGATCGGTGGGTATTCATCTTGTTGTTGCGACACAAAGACCTTCGGTAAACGTCATAACGGGAACCATTAAAGCAAATTTCAGCGCCAGAATGGCATATCAGGTGGCTTCAGGGATAGATTCAAGAACGATACTTGATATGAAGGGTGCAGAACAACTCCTTGGTAAAGGTGACATGCTATACCTCCCCTCAGGGTCACCAAAACCGGTCAGGGTTCAGAATGCATTTATTTCAACTGAGGAGGTCGAAAAAGTGACCGAATTCCTATCAAAAACTGAGGGATACTCAAAACCTTATTCTCTGCCTTCTCTGTATGACAGAACACCCGGCGGCGGCGGAAAACTTATTGAAGATATGGATCCCCGCTTTGAAGATGCGGCAAGAGTTATTGTTCAGACAAAAAAAGGGTCGGTTTCATTGCTGCAGAGAAAATTGAAACTCGGCTATGCGAGGGCTGCCAGGATAGTTGACCAGCTTGAGCAGGCGGGAATTGTGGGTCCAAATAACGGATCTAAAGAGAGAGAAGTCCTCGTAAACGGACTTGACGAACTTGAAACTATAATCAGGAATTTATAATGCCCTATTTACTCTTGTTCTTTTTATTATTTATCGGAGCAGAGCTTTCCGCACAGCAGAGAGAACTTCTTGATGCATTGAAAACAAAATTCAATTCCCTTGGCAGTATTTCGGCTGATTTTACTCAGTCGGTTGGCGGGCAGCAACAGAGTGCAGGCTCATTTTTATATAAAAAAGGCGGAAAGCTAAAAATTAACCTCGGCAGGTTTATTATTATCACTGACGGCAAAACAGTCTGGAATGTGAATGACGGTGAGAAAAAGGTTGTGATTTCAAACCTTGACGATGAAAATCTGAATGTACTTTCGCTTGAGAGGATTATTAACGAATTGCCGGAAATGTGCATTTATGAAAAGATCAATGATAATTCATTCAGGCTTACGGCAAAAGGGAAGGGAATGAATTTCAGATCGGTCACGATTTCTCTTAATCCGGATAACCTCATTTCATATCTCGGAATTGTTGACCTGAGCAATATTACTCTGAAAATAAATTTTTCCAACCACAAAACAAACGTTCCTGCTCAGGATTCTGAATTCGGCTATAAGGAAAACGGAGAATATAAAGTAGTTGACCTCAGATAAGCAGCAGAAATTAATAAATATAAAAGATGCCACAGCTTATACCGTATCTCTGATACTGGCAGGCATTTTTCTGTTCCTTGCGTTCAGAGGAGTTGATTTCAATTCTCTCCTTGATATTATAGCATCCTCAAATCTTCTATGGATTGCGATCTTTGTGGCGTTTCAGATGACAGCTCATTATTTCAGGGCAGTGAGGTGGAAAGTTATATTTGCATCCCTGAATCCTGAAGTATCAACATATAAACTTTTTGTAAGCGTAATAAGCGGGTATGGATTTAATAATCTGATTCCGAGATTTGGCGAGGTAGCCAGGGCAATGTTTGCATCAAAGTTCACGGGTCTCTCAGCATCGTCAATGGTGGGTACGGTAGTTGTTGAAAGGGTTCTTGATACTATCCTGTTTGCACTTGCAGTTATTCTGTCCGGTTTCCTATATCAGGGCAATCTCTATGAAAGTTTCGGCTGGCTGAAAACCACACTTTATGCCGGCACCGCCGGTTTTATTTTTCTGATTATAATTTTATACATACTGATCAGATTTAAGGAAAAGTTCACCGGAATGATAATCAGTATAATCAGCAAATTTTCCGAAGGATTTGCACAAAGGGTAGGCGAAGTATTTGATAAACTTACCCATGGTTTCGGTACACTTACAGGTACAAAAAACTATTTGCTTGTAGTTTTTCACAGTATAATGATCATGATATTTTACGGACTGAGCAATTACGCTGGGTTTTACATTATTGACATGTCATCAGTCAAAGGCCTTGATCTTACTGCAGCATGGATTGTGATGAGTATCAGCTCAATAGGAGTCATGATTCCGACACCGGGCGGTATAGGTTCCTTTCATACAATATGCAAATCAGTACTGGTATCTCTTTACGGAGTAAGCCCCGAAATCGGACTTGCCTACGCAACTGTTACTCATGGAATCTCATATATAATTCATACTCTCATGACGGTTTATTATATGTTCAGATATAAAGAGCTGCTCAGTAACCTTAAAAACAAGTTTAATACACTTTTCAGGGGTGAATCAGTATGAAAAAGATTCTTTTACTTTTGTTATTCTTTTCACCATTCATGCTGTATGCACAGTATGATTTCCGCGCAAGCATGGGTCTTAACATGACTGCTTCACCTGATCTCAGGGATTATATTAATGATAATTACTCTGCCGGTGAGCGGATGGCAGATTTTCAGGCAATGGTTGAATTTGCCGGAGAAGCTGCTTACAGATTATTCCCTAACGCACAGGCGGGCATTGAAATTACATATTCCCTGAATTCTTATACTTCCATTTTGATGGGTGGTAAATATGAACTCAGTTATTCCATGATATCACCCACACCTGTATATTACTGGTATCTTGACGGAGCCGGTTACAAATTCAGATTCGGCGGGGGGATAGGTCCCAGATTTTTAAGTATGCGGGAGACCAAACCGCTGATCAATCAGGGAAAAACTTACAGTTCAACCGGGGTAGGGCTGCTGCTAAAGGGTGATGCCGCAACTGCACTTTCAAAAGATATTTATGCTTATATCTCCGCTGATTTCAGATTTGACACAGGGGGTATTCCAACTTCAGGAGGGGAGACAATCAAATACAGGAATGCTGATTTATCATATTCGGCTTTCTCTTTAGGACTTAAATTAGGTATTCTTTATTCTTTAAGGTAAATGATGGAAATATCAATCATCGATGCAATAATCTTAGGTATAGTTCAGGGAATAACTGAGTTTCTGCCGATCTCAAGCACAGCACACCTCACAATTTCCGGGAAGCTGCTTGGAGTCGTTTCGGAAAAAAATCCTGAATTATGGACTGCATACATAGCAGTTATACAACTTGGAACACTTGCATCAATTCTGGTGTATTTTTATAAGGATATTATAAATATTCTGAAGGCTTTTTTTACCGAGAATCTGATAAGGCGCCGTGTGTATAAGGAGCAGACCCTCGATTCCAGGCTCGGCTGGCTTATAATTACCGGTACAAGTCCGGTTGTGATTATAGGCCTTCTTTTTAAGGATGTTATAGAGGGAGCTCTTACAAAAAATCTATATGTGATTTCAGCAAGTCTGATCATATTGGCGGTGATTCTTTTCATTGCTGAAAAAACGGCTAAATTTACCAAAAAAATGAAAGATGCAACCATAAAAGATGCATTAATTGTGGGAATAGCCCAGGCCTTTGCACTGATTCCGGGAGCATCCAGATCCGGCTCTACAATAACAGGCGGACTTTTTATCGGGTTTAAGAGGGAAGACGCCGCAAGATTTTCGTTCCTGTTAAGCATTCCGGCTATATTTGCGAGCGGAATGCTGCAGTTTTACCAGGCGCTTGATTATTTAACGACAGACGGAATGGTCTCTCTGACGGTTGCCACAGTTGTCAGCGGTGTAAGCGGTTATCTTGCGATCGATCTTTTACTTAAGTTTCTAAGAAAAAACAGCACCTTATCATTTATAATTTACAGAATACTGCTTGGTGCGGCTATTTTAAGTCTTACAGGATTAAACATAATCAAACCATAAGGAGGTTAAATGAAGATCAGGATTTTAGTTTTTGCCGTGATGGCTCTTGTTGTAGGATGTAAAAAGTCTGAATCACAGCAGCAGCCGCCACAAAACAAGCCCGAAATTATGAAGGTGGAAACAACAAAGTATGTTCCCGATACAGATTCTCTGTATATTGCAGTTGTCAAGACAAACATGGGTACATTTGAACTTCTGCTTTTCCATGACAAAACTCCCGTTACAGTTGAGAACTTTGTCGGGCTTTCCAGAAAAGGATATTACAACAATGTCAGTTTCCACAGAATCATCAAGGGTTTTGTTATTCAGGGCGGTGACCCTACAGGCACAGGTATGGGCGGTGATAGCTTTTTCGGTAAGGAATTTAAAGATGAATTCCATCCCGATATAAGACATGACGGAGCCGGTATTTTATCAATGGCAAACAGAGGACCTGCTACAAACACGAGTCAGTTTTTCATAACTCTTGCGGCAACACCGCATCTCGATAACAGGCATTCCGTTTTCGGCAGAGTGTATTCAGGGCTTGATATTGTTGAGAAAATCGGATCTGTACAGACAGGCAAGATGGATAAGCCGGTAGAGCCTGTTGTAATGGAAAAAGTCACGATTGAAGTCAGGCCAAACAAGCTTAAAAAGAAATAAAAAATCATGTTCGGATTTGGTAAAAAATCCCGCATTATCAAGGAAACTAAAAAGATGTTAACAAATATGGAAACTTTAAATTGTGTGGTTTCTACAACCATGGGTGATTTTACGCTTGAGCTTTATCCGTCAATAACTCCTAAAACTGTAGAAAATTTTGTGGTTCATGCAAAAAACGGTTATTACGATGGGATCATTTTCCACAGAGTCATTGATAACTTCATGATTCAGGGAGGTGACCCGACCGGTACAGGCAGAGGCGGAAAGAGCATCTGGGGCAGCACATTTGAAGATGAAATTGTAAAAGACCTCAGGCACGATCCCGGAGTAATCTCCATGGCAAATGCGGGACCCGGCACCAACGGCAGTCAGTTTTTCGTTACCCTGGCAGATTGTTCATGGCTTAACGGCAAGCACACCGTGTTCGGAAAAGTAATTTCCGGATTTGATGTGGTTCAGTCAATCGGTAAGGTAAAAGTTGATTACAATGATAAACCCGTTAATCCGGTTTCAATTGTAAGCATTAAGGTTGAAGAATAATAAAAACGGAACCGGTGATAAGCCGGTTCCTTGATTTAATGCTATAAAGTACAGATATAAATGAAGACCCGGAAAACACCTGATGTCAAACCATACCAGCTCCCGCCGGTAAGTCAGATTGCAAAACATATCAGGGAGAAATCCACGCTCCCGGTATATTATCTTCTGGGTGATGATGTATATGAATTGAATAAATATACAAACCTTATCATTGATTACTTCAGGCCGCTGATCACAGATCCCCTTAATTATCTGTCAGTTTTCTATAATCCCTCTGCAATTGATGCAGTGCTGGATTTTATCAGCAGTTATTCATTTATTCCCGAACAAAAGCTTCTGATTCTCAGGAATTTCAATGAGATGAAGCAGACAAAAGATATAACCCCTAAGCTGGCTGTTATTCAGCAGTATCTTCAGAATCCATCTCCGGATGTCACACTCGTATTTATTTATGAGGGTAAACCCCAGAATCTTACTGCTCTGCAGAAAGATTTTTATAATGCGGGGTTTGCGTTCGGGGCTCTTCAGCCAAGGGAACAGGATATGCCTGACTGGATCATAAATCTCACATTATCAAAAGGTAAACGGATCAGCAGGGAGAATGCAATTTATCTTTACGGGCTTACCGGTGCCGATAAGATGATCATTGAGAGGCAGATTGATAAAATTATTAACTATGCTCCGGATTCCGGAACGATCACCGAAGATTACATAAAACAGTTTGTAGCCGATACAAGAGACTTTACGGTTTTTGATCTCCAGGATACCATTGCCCGGGGTGATCTGAGCGCCTCAACCCGTATAGCTCTGAAGCTGATCAGCTCCGGTGAGAGCCTGGTGGGTATAATTGCAGTACTTAATTCATACTTCACTAAAGTTGCGGCTGTAAAGGAAAATCTTCATTTATCTGATCAGGAACTGATGGCAGCAACGAAGATCAGATTTTTTATCCGGAAATTCAGAACTGCGGCTGAACAGATCAGTTACAGACGTCTTTCACAGATTTTTGAGGCGCTTTACAAGTGCGATTACCTTGTGAAATCTAATCCTGCCGATGAGAAAACACTGGCACTTATATGTATCCGTGAGATGATACTTTAATTAATTCGGGTGAAATTAGTATATTAAAAATTGTTTTTTACGTTACTTAAACCACTTACCCAAAAATTAATACATTCTTGAAACCTTTATATTAAAGTAAAAGTATAATATACATTGAGTGAGAAGAATCTGTACGACCTGAGCGACGAAGAGTTGATCGGGGAGTTTCAGCTGAACAATGAAGTTCGGGCATATGAGATATTAGTTACGAGATATAAGAATCCGTTATTCAATTACGTATTCAGGTTTCTCGGTGATTACGAGCAGACAAGCGACGTAGTGCAGGAAACCATGATTAAGGTTTACAGGAATAAGGATTCATATAAGTCGATAGCCAAATTTTCGACCTGGATATATACTATTGCAGGAAATCTTGCAAAGACCGAACTTCAGCGAAGAAAGAGAAAAAATCTTTTCTCTATCAGTTCGTTTGGAGAAGAAAATGAATCTTTTGATATAAAGGATGAAGAAGCTACTCCCGATGTACTGGCAGATAGCGGTATAAAGAGTGAAATCATTCAGGAAGCGCTCCTGAAGATTTCGGAAGTTTACCGGGAAATGATAATACTCCGTGACATCCAGGAGTTTTCTTACGAGGAAATTGCCGAGATGAAAGGAATATCAATCGGGACGGTGAAATCAAGAATAAACCGCGGACGTGCTCAATTGCAGCAGTTATTAAAGCACATCTTTAATGAGTAGGTTTTAAGATGGAATTAAAAAATTTAGATAAAGAAGAAGATCAGTACCGGAAGCTTATCGGTGCCCTAAGGCAGATGCCGAAAGTAAAAGCTCCGGCTAATTTTGATGCTGACCTTATGAGGAGAATACGACAGGAGGAAGAAAGCCCCGAAAAAATTTCTTTTTTGAGAAAGCTTTTTTCCCCACTGACTCTGACGTCATCTTCAATTGCGGTGGCCGCTGCCACTATTGTCTTGTTTGTACTCCTGGCAAATAGGGATGACCTCAGCTCATACGAGGAATTCAATAAGCCGGAACTTATAATTCAGGAATCAGCTTCAGATGAAACCGTTACGGAGAAACCAGCGGATTCAAAATCCGAAGGTGAAAAAAAGGAAATAATCACTGCGCAGGTTACAACCGATAATGCACAGACACTGAGCTCGAAAACGGATGCTTTTGCCAGTACTCTGGTAAGCAAGTTCTCGAAAGCAGCCGTAAGGATTGCAGCCACGGGTAATAATGAATTAACGGGAACTGAAAAGATTAAGGCAGCTCCCTCCGCACGTCTTGGCACAAAAATTTTATACAAGCCGGCAGTGAAGGAAACCGAAACGGCAAAAGACACGGGTAATACGGAAGAAGACTCAGTCAAAATATATGATGCGAAATAAAAAGGTTTTATTTTAAAGTCGCTTTAGTTATATTAGTACTCTTTTAAGTAAAAAATTTTTAGGTTCACAGATGAAAAAAGGCATACATCCGGTATACAGACCAGTTGTCTTTAAAGATTTTTCATGTGATTTTGCGTTTTTAACCCGGTCAACAATAAAGACTCATGAAAATATTACCTGGGAAGACGGAAACACCTACCCCTTGGTAAGGCTTGAAATTTCAAGCGGGTCACACCCCTTCTTTACCGGGAAGCAGAAACTTCTTGATTCGGCCGGCCGAGTAGAGAAATTCATGCGTAAATACAATAAATCCTGACAAACCAAGTTTCAAATACCGGAATTTAAAGAAGCTATTCTACCACGAATAGCTTTTTTTTTTGTTATATTTGACAGTCTTAAAACTTACAAAAAGAAATGTCCAGATGAAAATTTGCTTATTTGAAGACCTGTATTTTGATCATTTCGAGCCTCTGGTTTACACAAGACCAACCTATAATTTATTCTGCGGCATGCTCAGAATGCGTGATAAGGTGAAAAGAGCTTATCCGGAGCCCGAAATAGTATTCCACACAAGAGGTTACCTCGAGGCTTTTCTTGGAGAAAAAAATCCAAAGTACAAAGTAAATACCATTGATGATGATGACTGTCTGTTCATTAATGGCAGAATCTTTGCACATGAAGATCTCCCGAAGATCATTGACCTTAAAAACAAATCAAATAAACTTTACATGAACGGTGAAACCATTGTGGCTGCCAGAGTCTCTGGTAAAAAACTCGATGAACTGAAATCTGGTATGCACGACCTTTTCACCATTTCAAACTTTGACGGACTCCCCGTGGAGCAGGTTGATGTAAAATATGCAACCTACATCTGGGATCTTATACATAACAATAAAAGAGAAATTGAGAGCGATTTTGAGCTGTTTGTAAAACAATATAAGCTCACCCCTAAAGATTTTATCAAGGGTAAAGTTTTTGAAGGTGTTCACATGATTGAACCGGAAAGAATCCTTATAAGAGAGGGAGCAGTGGTTATGCCCGGCACCGTGCTTGATGCTACTGAGGGTCCGGTATTCATAGACAAAAATGCAATCGTTTACCCTAACGCGGTTATTCAGGGCCCTGTTTATATAGGTGAACAGACAAAAGTAAAAGCAGGCGCAAATCTTTATGACGGTGTATCCACCGGGAAAGTATGTAAGGTTGGCGGAGAAGTTGAAGCATCTGTAATAATGCCTTATTCCAATAAGCAGCATTCCGGTTTTCTCGGCCACGCTTATCTCGGAAGCTGGATTAACATTGGAGCAGATACAAACAGCAGTGATCTTAAAAACAATTACGGAACGGTCAAGATTACATTAAACGGTGACCTTATAGACAGCGGTCATCAGTTCCTTGGTCTTATAATGGGTGATCA
>CAYPMQ010000099.1:0-10684 GCA_964411625.1 uncultured Ignavibacteriaceae bacterium | reverse complement strand
ATCTGTATCTGTAAATAAATTCTCTGATAATATCGTAAACGCTGATCAGCTCCTTAATGAAGGTATTGAATATATTGAGGAAATCAGGAAGGCAATGGATTCAATAGTAAATCTGACAAATTCGATGGTAAACAAATTGAATCTTATTTCCAGAAAAACGTCTAATATTAACAAAGTGACCTCAACGATTGCCGGAATTGCAGACAGAACAAACCTTATTTCGCTCAATGCGGCAATTGAAGCTGAAAAAGCCGGTGATTTTGGCACTGGTTTCGGCGTGATTGCCCGTGAGATCAGACGCCTTTCTGACAACACCTCAAATTCTCTAATGGAAATAGAAAGCATCGTCAATGAAGTTCAGAACTCCGTTGATGACGGTGTTGCAAGCATTAAGGATTTTTCTATTGAAGCAAAGAAAAGCTACAACTATGTAAACAGTGTTGCGGAGAAATTATCACGCATAATAGATTTTAATAAAAACCTTAATCCTGAATTTGACGAAGTTAACTCTAAAATCCAGTTCCAGCTTGAAAGCGCCGGACAAATTTCAGACTCAATGATCCACCTCTCTTCCAATGCCGCTCATCTTAAAGACACACTAAAAGAGTTTCTCTCCATATCTCAGAAACTTAATGAAGCGGTGGTCTCTTTAAGAGATTCGGTTAAACAGTTTAATCTTTAATTAGTTACAATATTCACATAAACCAACAAAATTAAAGGAATGGGAAATGACAGTAAAAGAAGTTGCTGCCAGACTGGCAGAATTATGTAAAACAGGACAGTTTTCACAGGCACAGAATGAACTTTAAGCTAATGATTGTGTCAGTATAGAAGGTGAAGGAGCAATGGTTCTCCGGATTGAGGGCATTGAAGCCATCAAAGAAAAAGGCTTCCGGTTTCAATCAATGATTGAGGTTAAACTATTTTGAATCGCATAATATCTCTTGCATCGTATCAGCAAAATTCCATAGTGTAATCAAGAGGATATCGGTGCGGGATATACAATGAATACCTATAAAGAAAGATTGTGGGAAGGAGAGTTTCAGTATAAACCGGAAAGATGGGCAAAATCAAGAAGATGTGTAGTGGTGAGGAAAGACACCCGGGTTTACCCTGATGCAGCCGGATACCTGCTCCCACATTTCCCTGAATTAAAACCGGACACATTATACCGTTACAGTCTGATGTTTACAAATCTGACTCTTCGGGCTCTGCAGTTATGGAACCTCTGCAGAGAAAGAAGTGATGCGGAGAACAGGATAAAGGAACTTAAGAATGACTTTGCAGTCCGCGGTTTCAGTTCAGGTAAGTTTTATGCGCCGGAAGCGGCATTCAGAATGGCTCCCGTATCATACAATATAAATAATAATGGCTCTGTTCAGAATTGTTGCCCTTAATGATAAGAAATCAGGAAGAATTGCGACACTGTATTTCAAATGCATTGAATTAGGAGGCGGGGTTGTTTCCAGGCATAGGAAAACTGTACTTAAGCTCTCAGTTGCCCCGAAAAACAGGGCCCGGATTGACTCTATGTTTAAGAGTATTAGTGATTTTGTGCTGATATTAAAATCTCTGTTGCATGGTTAGGGTTGAAGACGATGAGGTTACAATAGACCTTGTCAAAAGATTTTTAAGTTCTCACTTTGAAGTTGATACTGCAGTGACTCTAAAACTGGCAATCCGTATGACCAAAGAGAACAATTATACCGGTTTTCTAATAGATGTTAACCTTGGCAGGGGAATGGATGGTTACGGTATCACAAAGATGATAAGGAGCATACCTGAAAACAGGAGTTTCCATATAGTGGCAGTAACAGCCTATATAACATCGGGTGATTAGGAAGATGCTCTTCAGGCAGGCTGCAGCGGATAGATTTCAAAACTGTTCACAAAGCGTGACTTCAGGGAATAAGTTTTCACGGCATTCGGGATTCGGAAGAAAACCGTTTTACCTGAGAATATTCCTGATTAAAACCTCAAGTGCCAATTCAGACTTTTTATCTTTTGAATGTCTGAAATGAATATATAAAGACAGCAGATCAACTGTTTTTGAATCGGCAGATGTAAGAACAGACGGAGAATATTTCCAAATTTCAATTTTAGCCGCTGCTTCATCCTCATAGTGAACCTTTACGGGCGGATGATGTTTGCTGAGCAGTTTAAAGTGTTCATAACCCACCGCATAAACGGGAAGTTTGTTCGGGGCAAATATAGTATGACGCTCAACTGCCCTGTGACCAGATATCAGCAGTTTGCTTTTATAAGAATCAGGCAGTGTGCCTACATAAAATGTCTCTTTTACAGGATCAATAAGAAAAGGAATAGATTTTTCCCAGAGTTCCTTTTTATTCATTGTAACAGTTAACAGCCTCTCCTTGCCTGAATTTTTTACTGATGCAAGATTAAGATTTTCAAACTCATCAAACACTCTTGAGATGGTCATCCTGGAAAAGCCCAGTAGCCCTGAGAGCGTTCCTCCGTTTATTGGTCCCTTTTCACCTTTTATTATCAGATAAAATATAACGCATTGTGCAGAAGGGCTGAGATGCTTTACTACTTTCCTTTCTCTTTTAAAATGCTCCCGTAAATCAATCATAAGATCGGGAAGATACATCTGGTTGCCGGGTACAATGAACGGAATCTTCAATTCTATGAGTCTGTAACGGTAATCCGATCTTATATTTTCAAGCAGGAGCACGGCAGGCAGCCCTGATGCCTCAGTAATGCGGGCAAAATCCCGCAGAATCATTTTCGGATATCTTTCTGCAGTTGATTTAAGTGATGCGGCAACAACCCTGAAATTATCAAGGTTAGTCTCATAAAAGTTATAAACAGATTTCAGAGTATCATCAATTGTGTATTTATCTTTAACATGATGCACTGAAACCTTAAGTGCAGTTACAGATTCTGTATAAGCAATCATTTTATTAATGACAGGGGTCATTACAACATTCCCGGTTGATGTTAAACAATAAACTCTGTACAACACCCCTGAAAAATAAATGAACGCTCAGCATGTTTTTGCAGCGCTAAAGGCTGATTTTCGGCAGCAGAGGAGGTTTCAAAATATTAATAATTGAAAGAAGTTATATTACAGATTTGAAACTATTAATTCAAAGGAATAATATTAAAAAATGGTAAAAAATCATGGGCTGCAATAAACCGGCAGTTATTTACATCAGGGAAATCTTAACAGGCAATGCATCCGTCTCCAGCAGGAACTTGTTTTTCACGATGCACCGCAGGCTCTGTTCCGGCAGTACCGGTTATGCCGGATTTATTATAAATAATGGGGTAACTGAAATGCGCAGCATATTATCCGAAACGGGTAATCCTGATTACTCCCCCGTGGTTTCAGAAAAATCCGGAGGGCGGCTCATATATATTAAGCAGCCCGCCTGATTAAAATCTTAGGCATTTGTTTTAAAGCCCTTAATCATCCAGGGTCTTGCAAGAAGCAGGCCCACGGGACTTATAATGGCTATGAAACCGTAAATCAGCCACATTGTTTCAGTATTCATCTGACCGGCCGGCACTCCTTCAGGTGCGTACTTCATGAGGAACCAGCCTGAATAAAGCGATGTGACAATCTTAGTGAGGAACCAGGGAAACTGCCCTATTCCCATATAGATGCCGGTCATCCCTTTGGGTGCAATTTCGGCAACCCACTGCAGAAACCTTGGCTGCCACATTGCCTCACCTATGGTCATGATAATCAGATACCCGAACAGTGTGTAAATGCTGGGTCCGATGGCAAGAATGAATGTGGGTGCCGCCATTACAAAAGTGCCGAGGATCATCATTTTATACGCATTTTTTTCGGCAGTGAGAGCTGCAACGGCAGGGGTCAGAATAAAGATAAGTATCGGATTAAAATTTGTGAAAAACTCAAAATTTTCACTCACCACCCCTGTGAAAGCCCTGTAACAGTAAACAGGGAGCGTAAGCCAGTTATGGGCAAAGAGAGTCTGAACGGGAATCAGGATGAATATAAAGTAAAGAAACCTTATATCTTTAAGCGGGAAATTCTTCATGTAGTATTTCATCTTTTCCTTAAACGGTTTCTCTCTCTCCTCACGCACTTCTTCCTGTTTTTCAGAACTGAGATTTGCTTCTGCCAATTCAACAGTCTTTTTGGAAAGTATCAGAAGCACCGAAACGATTCCCGCAACCGTAAGAGCAACATAAACCCAGAAAACACCCGTGATCCCGAAAGCCTTTCTTACAGGCGGGGAGATCAGGCCGGGGAGAAATCCCCCCAGATTCATAAGTGCGTAAAGCATTGCATATGCCATGGCCGAGGTTTTTTCATCTGTGAACCTTTTCACTCCGGCGTAACAGGCCGGCTGATAGATGCCGTATCCAAGAATTATTCCGAAAATTCCGAGCATTGCTATCAGATGCGATGACGACATCCATCTGGTTGAAGGAATCAGGGTTGGACTGAGTGCAAGCATCACCCTGCCGGCAAGCATAAAGATAAGTGAAATAAGAAGTGATTTTCTTACCCCTATAATATCAACCGTGGCTCCCAGCACAAGCATTGCAAGTGTAATGCCGGCGGTAAGAACACCTACCATCTGACCCGACTGGATATCATCAAGCCCGATATTTTCGTTAAAAAATATAGTAAGGAGGCCCACAACCCCGAAATATGTAAGTCCCTCAAGTAAATAAGAAACGTTTATTCCCCAGAGTGCCCTTGGGGCATGAATAAGATCCTTAAATGGCTGAACAACT
Organism: uncultured Ignavibacteriaceae bacterium; assembly: GCA_964411625.1. Lineage (GTDB taxonomy): Bacteria > Bacteroidota > Ignavibacteria > Ignavibacteriales > Ignavibacteriaceae > JABWCA01. Next base: position 5,944 of record CAYPMQ010000099.1, on the reverse strand, counting down.
TCTTTAATTGTCTGCTGAACTATGCCCGTTTTTGTTTGGCTATGAGTACTCATTCTCTTGTCCGGAATTTTGATTAATCATTATTTAAAATATCAATTCTTTTAATGAATTGGCAGTAAAAAATGAACTGCTGTTCAGGAGTCACGGCTTATCTCATGATGCCCTGCTTTTTACGGGAGAGGCTCCGCGGAGATTCTGCCCAGACAAAATGGATCAATTTTTTGCTCAGAAGCAATTGAGAGATAACTTTCCTGAATAAAATCAAGGAATATTCAGTTTGTTGCTCCCGTGTGGAGTTATAAAGTGCAAGTATGACATGCATTCTTATCGGAATAAATGGTAAATTTAAACCCGTGTTAAAAAAATTGTGGAAATGCTATTGGAACCGCTTGATTTTTGCCGTGTAAAAAAAATTGATGAAAAAGGCTTCGGATTTCTCAAAGGAATAATCTGGCCCGAGGACATTTTCTTCCATTTTTCCCAGATCAAAAAAGAAGAATTTCTCGAAAAGCTCAACCATCTGAAACGAGGGGATTTTTTCCTCTATTTTACTTCAAAACTAAGACCAGACGGTAAAAGAAAAGTTGATGAACTCTGGTACGCGCTTGAAGAAGTTCCTGAATCCTATATAGCAGAATTCACTCAGAGAGTAATATCCCTGTTCGGTGAGTCCAGAACCAACCTCTATGATCTTCTTCATGTGGTTAATGAAATGAAATCTCTTGGTTACATCAAAGCCCCTGAAATGGAACAGATTCTGGCATCTTCAAAAGTTCTCTCACTCCCCACAACTATTGTTCCGCATCTGACAAATGATGAAGTGAAAATCCTGTTACGGAATCTGAATCTTGCCGAGCTGGAAAAGAACGATCCAAAACCTTTCTGGTATGCAGAGATGAAAAAAGTTAATGATTCCCTGCAATAACTGTTTTTCGGAGATTTATTAACCTGCTGTGGAGTACCCTTATTGGCTTGCGTTTTAAGTCCTGCAGCAAGAACCAGAGAATAATTTGACGGTGTACCCGGGGTTGTGGAAAAAGAAATGATGGGCGGGCAGGCATTTATGCTGAACGGCAAAATGTTCACGGGTATCATTGAAGATGAGATGATGTTAAGAATTGATCCAGCGCTGCATGATGAAATTGCCGAAAGAAACGGCTGCCGTGAGATGTATTTTGCCGGAAAACCGATGAAAGGCTGGATTATGGCTGATGATACCGCAATAAGAAATCCCGCTGATTTTGATTATCTGACCGGTCTCGCCCTTGAATGGAATGCAAATGCCAAAAAATCAGCAAAAAGGAAAAAAGAGAAATGAGAGCCATTGTTACAGGTGCTACCGGCCTGATAGGAAAGGAGCTTTTAAGACAGCTTCTTGAAGATAACAGGTTTGAAAGGATAGTGGTTTTTGCTAGAAGAAGCACCGGCCTCATCTCATCAAAGCTTGAGGAGCACTTCATAAGTTTCGATGATCTGAGACCTTACTATGATTATTTCAGGGGTGATGTTATGTTCTGCGCTCTCGGAACGACTATGGCTAAAGCAGGGTCACGTGAAAATTTCAGGAAAGTGGATTATACATATATACTGAATTTTGCCGCTGCGGCCTCGGCAATGGGGGTTAAGCATTTTTTAATGGTAAGCTCGATCGGGGCAAATGCGAAATCAAAAAACTTCTATCTGAGAACCAAAGGTGAAACGGAAGAAGCGATTTTGAAATCGGGGATAAACCGGGTGACAATTATGCGTCCCTCAATGCTGACCGGGGAAAGGGAGGAACGCAGAGCGGCAGAGAAGGCAGGTATTTTATTTGCCCGGAGCTTCGGATTTATTTTTTCGGGACCGTTCAGAAAGTACAGGCCGGTTGCCGGAAAAGTAGTTGCGGGAAGAATGATAGAGGAATGTTTCAGCAGCAGCACGGGAAATAAAATTATTGAGTCTGAAGAAATATGACTTTTCAGAACAAAATGCTATTGATTTGAGAAACTAAAATGTTATTTTAACTCCTCTTTAATATCAAACATAGTTATTTAATACTCCCGGTCTGAAATAAGACCCGTGTCAATTCATCAACACACTAATGGAATTTGGATACAAAAAAGTATATTTTTGTACCATGGTGTGTGCGGATAAATCTTAAAACTGAAATCACTATTATCACTTTTCCCTATAAATATCTTTTATCATGGCAATTACTTTAAAACAGTATCCTTTCACATTCGAGAAATGGTATTTTGACTGTATTGATGAGGCCTCAAATGATGTGTTTATCGGTTATTCCGTAAAGCTGAAATGGAAATTTATCAATGCAAGATATCAAGGTTATGTTTTCAATAAACATGATGAGCACACAGAAAAACATTCGCTCTCAAAACGCGCCAGGGTGAACGTTGTTACACCGATAATTTCATTCGCATCAAAACTGTTTGATATTTCCGGAACATGGGAAGAAAAAGACCCCTCTTTCACAAAGACTGTATTTGCCAATGAAAAGGGATCGGTTATGCTGGAGTGTTTTCAGCCAAGATCTGCAGTAAATATCAGAATAAAAAACGGAATTATTGCGGGCACAGGATATTGTGAAAGAATTAAACTTACACTGAAACCCTGGCAGCTCCCATTCAAAGAGATCAGGTGGGGAAGATGCCATACCGAGAGCGATACTTATATCTGGGTATATTCAAAGGGTGAGTCAGGATTGAATATGCTGCTCAAAAACAACAAAGAATATAAAATAATCTCAATAACCCCCACCATGGTTGAAACCTCTGAGTTTACTCTGAATTTTGATAAACTCAGAATTGTTCAAAATTCAAGAATCGAAAATATGATTCAAAAATCCATCACGCTGAAAACCATCATTCCTCAGAAAGCACAACGTATCCATACTCTTAAATTCTTCTCCCCGGTTACTATTAAATCATCGGCAGGCGCTCAGACCGGAAATGCAATTTTTGAAACTCTGACTTTCTGAGCAGTTATAAAATGACCCCGGATTCGAAAGTTTTATAATATGCCGTGTTTTTTCATTTTCCTCCAGAGAGTTGAGGGGTTCACTCCTATTACCCTTGCTGTTTTACCTCTGTTCCAGCCGTTAAGATCAAGATAATAAAGAATTCTTTCCTTTTCAGCTTCTTCCGCTCCCTTGTTTGAAATCAAACTACGCTGACCGTTAAAATATGGGTCAGAATGCAGTTTCTGAGGGAGGTCTCCTGCATTAAGAGTTGTGCCGCTGCTAAGAATAAATGCATGCTCAATAACATTTTCAAGTTCTCTTATGTTGCCGGGCCAGTGGTATTTATGAAGGAGATCCATCATTTCAGGAGAACAATTTCTTATGTTCTTTGCCATCTCCCGGTTGAACTTATTAATAAAATGATTTACAAGCTGCGGAATATCTTCTTTTCTCTCCCTTAGGGGCGGCAGGTGTATATTGAAAACATTAATTCTGTAGTAAAAATCTTCTCTGAATCTGCCGGCTTTAATTTCCTCTTTCAGATCTTTGTTAGTAGCAGTGATAATTCTGGCATTTAATTTAATTGATTTTGTACCGCCCACTCTTTCAAATTCCCTGTTTTCAATTACTCTGAGAAGTTTGGTCTGAAGAATTAACGACAGGTCACCGATTTCGTCGAGAAAGAGAGTACCTCCTTCTGCCATTTCAAACCTCCCTTTTTTACTTTTTATCGCACCGGTGAATGCCCCTTCCTCATGTCCGAAGAGTTCACTTTCAATAAGACTTTCTGCAAAAGCCGAACAGTTTATTGCTATGAACGGCCCGTCAGACTGCCTGCCCGAGTGGTGAATTGCTCTGGCGGCAAGCTCTTTACCGGTTCCGCTTTCTCCCGTGATCAGTACTGTGCTTGAGGTAGCTGAAACACTTTCAAACTGATGTTTGAGCAGGGATGAGTTTTTACCGTTTCCGGCAAGATTCCTGAAACTGTATTTTCCGCTAAGCTCGGCGCTGAGTTTCCTCACTTCACTAAGATCAATAAAAGTTTCGACTGCGCCTGTTTTCCGGTTTGCACTGTTTCTCATGATTGCAGAGTTTATTCTTACGGGTATTTTATCGCCGTTTTTTGAAAAAATATCAATCTCCACGCCCAAAGCCGGTTTCCCTTTATTCATTGTTGTTTCCATATGACAGCCGTTTCTGCACTTTTCATGTCTGAAAATCTCCCAGCAGTGTCTGCCAATTGCCTCATCAGCTCTGTAGCCTGTAATTTTTTCGGCTGATTTATTGAATGCGGTAATGATCCAGTCATTGTCTATTGTGAATGTGCCTTCAATGCTGCTGTTGAATATTGCATCAAGTCTGTTTTTTTGTTCTGATAATTCTAAGGTTTTTTCCTGAATTTCTCTGGCCATAAGAAGCATTTCTTTAGTATCTCTGAACACGAAAACAACGGAAAGCACCTTTAAGCCGCTTAAAACGGGGATAACAGATGATATAACTTCTCTTATTTCACCGTTTTTCAGTTTCACTGAAACCGAAAGGTTAGTGTAACTTACCCCGTCAGAACAAGATCTGTTGATAATATTACGGCTTTCTTCATTGCCGGGAAAAAGAATTGAACAATCTTTTCCGTTGGTTTCTTCTTCCGAAAAACCGGTAATCCTTGTAGCCGCTTCATTAAACACTATAATTTTCATGTTGCGGTCTATTACCACTATCCCGTCAGCAGCTACGAGAGCATCCCTGTTCTTATTTATTATTTTATCGAGTTCCTTCATTTCAATATCCTTCAGAAAATTGCAATTGTGTAAATATATTGCAATAATGCAATGAAATGCAAGAATTGCAATGCAATAAAACGGCTTAAAACAAATTAAAACAACTGGCACGTTAATTGTCTGACTAAGAGAAAAAATAACAGAGTGAAATATGTTTTTTGACCCGCGCTGCATACCATGCATAATGAATCAGGCCTATAAAACAGCATGCTTGTTTGCAGCAGATGATAAGGAAATGCAGCTTAAAATACTTAAAGAATCAGCCCGGCTTATAGAAGAGATTACTCCTGACTATACAGCGCCTTTTTTCGCATCTAAGATTCAGGAAATTGCAGAAAGGAATTCAGGACTAACCGATGCTTATGCAAAACTGAAAGAAAAAAATAAAACCCTTGTCTCGGCATTTCTGCCCTATATCAGAACAATGATGAACGGAACCTATGATGATTTTGAAATAGCAGTGAGAGCTGCAATCATGGGAAACACAATTGACATGGGGGCTAATCCCGACTTTAATTTAGAAAAGGAGGTAAATACCTTTTTTTCAGATAACATAGTGCTGAGTGAATATGCAGGATTCAAAGAAAAAATAATCAAAGCTGACACAGTGCTTTATATAGGAGATAATTATGAGGAATCACTTTTTGATCAGCTTCTGATTGAAAAGATAGGGGGTTCAAAAGTCACTTTTGCCGTCAGATCTAAGGCGGTTCTGAATGATATTACGATGGATGATGCCATAAGAACAGGTATGAATAAAATATGCAAAGTTATTGAATCGGGCAGCACAATTGCAGGCACTAACCTTCACGAAGCAACTGATGAGTTCAGATATTTATATGATAACGCCGATATCGTAATTGCCAAGGGGCAGGGTAATTATGAGACACTGCTTAATGCAGAGAGGGAAATATATTTCCTGTTCAAGGTGAAATGCGATGCAATAGCAGCAAGATCAGGATATGACATCGGTAAAAGTGTACTCCTTACCACCCGGGGGAAATAAGATAAAAAGGAGGTTTGAAATGGTAAAAATTATATCGTCTGTATTTGTTGATACAGTGAAAATCACAGCACTTGTGCTGATAATGATGATTCTTGTTGATGCAATCAACATACTCGCAAAAGGAAGATTACAGGAACTTCTCAAAAAAAAAGGAGGCTTCTCACAATATTTTACGGCCTCATTAATTGGTTCGTTACCCGGTTG
>CAYPMQ010000098.1:0-10759 GCA_964411625.1 uncultured Ignavibacteriaceae bacterium | reverse complement strand
ATTATTATCTTTCCATCACATTTTTGCCGGATCAGCAAACTATCAAAAAACCAGCCGGAGGCTAAAGATACTATCTTTCATACCATAAAAGGATTAATAATAAATATGTGTAAATCCGCCTGAATTAAGTCCGCTGAGCGGTATCTGAGTTCCGGGAGATTACGCTCACAACCCTGAATAAAAATCTTCCCTTTGCCCTGCTGCAGGCGGATCAGCACCTTATTAGCTTAAAATTCATAAAACGTGAGATAACGAGGAGGTGTATAAATAAGGCTGCCCCTTAAAAGGAAGCAGCCTGTTAAAGTCAGTTGAATTCAGAATATGATTATTCTTCTTCAACCTTTGCTCTTAATGAATCCCAGATCATGTATGCACATATACCAAGGAACATGAAGAGTGCCAGAATTTCTGCAGGATTCGATTCAAACCACTCGGTATTTACAAAATTGAATCCGAGATATCTGAGGAACGCACTGATCACACCCATAAGCGCGCCGCCGGCAATAAAGCCGCTGGCAATGAGGGTGCCTCTTTCTCGTCTTGCGTTATTCAGCTTCTCATCACTGCTTCTTGTTGAAACAATATGAGCAATAATACCGCCAACCAGTATGGGTGTGTTGAGCTCAAGCGGAATATACATACCAAGAGCAAAAGCAAGCGCCGGAACCTTAATCATTGTAAGAAGGAGCGCAACAAAAGCGCCTGCTATGTAAAGCAGCCACGGAGCAGGCTGGTTTGACATAAGGGGTTCTATAACTGCGGCCATTGCGTTTGCCTGAGGGGCAGCCATTGCGTTCGCATCCCTGAATCCGTATGTTTCATTCAGAACCATAATAACCACTGCTACTGTTGCTGCAGAAAGTGCTGTACCGACAAATTTCCATCTCTCCTGTTTGTAAGGTGATGAACCGAGCCAGTAACCTATTTTAAGATCGGTTATGAAAGCACCCGCGGATGAAAGGGCCGTACATACAACACCGCCTATAATGAGAGCTGAAACCATGCCGCTTTTACCGCTAAGTCCCACTGAAATGAGCACGATTGATGAGAGGATAAGTGTCATGAGTGTCATTCCCGATACCGGATTGGTACCAACAATTGCAATAGCGTTTGCCGCAACTGTGGTGAACAGAAAGGCAATAATAATAACAATAAAGAGTCCGGTAATTGAGTGAGTCCAGTTATGAACAACACCAAACTGGAAGAACGCAAGAATCATTAATGCAACAAAGAGGATTCCGACTGCAATCTGCGCCATCGGGAGGTCTCTGTCTGTTCTTAATTTGCCGTTGTGATCACTTGTTTTACCAAGAATTTCCTTAAAGCCGAGTGTGAAAGCTGATTTAATAATCTTTGATGATCTTATTATTCCGATTATACCTGCCATTGCAATTCCGCCGATACCGATGTGGCGCACATAGTTTCTGAAGATCTGCTCGGGTGACATGGTTGAAATTAATACCGTAACTCCGGTTCCTACAGGATCTGTAAGATGCTGACCGATATAATAAACCACGGGAATAAGCAGATACCATGAAAGAAATGATCCTGCTGCAATAATGGCAGCATATTTCAAACCAACTATGTAGCCAAGACCCATAACTGCGGCACCAACATTTATGTTGAACACCAGCTTGTATTTATCTGCAAGGTATTCGCCGAATCCTGCAACACGGGTTGAGAAAACTTCACTCCACCAGCCGAATGTGGCAATAATAAAATCATAAACTCCGCCTATTGCACCGCTTATAACGAGTACAAAAGCCTGACTGCCGCCTTTTTCACCGGCAACAAGAACTTCAGTTGTTGCGGTTGCTTCCGGAAACGGAAATTTGCCATGCATCTCTGCAACAAAGTATTTTCTGAAGGGAATCAGAAAGAGAATTCCCAGAACACCGCCAAAAAGCGATGCAAAAAACATCTGCCAGAAATTTGTTTCAAGATTCAGAATGTAAAGTGCAGGAATTGTGAAGATTGCGCCGGCAACAACAGCACCTGAGGTGGCACCGATTGACTGAATGATGACGTTTTCTCCCAGGGAGTTTTTTCTTTTGGTTGCCGCAGAAAGTCCCACCGCTATAATTGCGATTGGTATGGCTGCTTCAAATACCTGGCCTATTTTCAGTCCCAGATAAGCAGCAGCAGCAGAAAAAAGAACTGACATTATTAATCCCCAGAACACCGAGCGCGCATTAACTTCCTGGTATTCAAGGGTGGGTGACATAAGCGGCTGATACGTCTCGCCCGTTTTCAGCTCTCTGTACGCATTTTCAGGTAAACCTTTTACTCCTGATGAGTGAACTTCGCTCATTTACCTCTCCGAAATTATTTAAGTTACAGGGTTAATCAGCCTTCAAAAGGCTTTCGTAAAATTAACTGAATCAGAGTTAAGATGAAAATAATACTACTGATTAATTTCCTCTAAAAAAAAGAAAGCCACCAGACGGAAAATACGCGGATGTCTGATGGCCAGAAGGAGCTAAAACCTGATCAGAATTTAACCGAACTGAGTACTTTCATGTAATTTGCCCTCTCAAACTGTGAGGGATCAGATACGTTGAGGTAGCTCATGCTTCCTCTCATCTGTTCAACTGATTCATACTCATTGGCTTCCATCCAGAATTTCATTTTTGCAAGAACATCTGTAATGTGACCTGGTCCGAATTTCAGAATACTTGAGAGCATCTGAGTGACTTTTGCGCCCGCCATAATCATTTTCAGAACGTCTTTTTCACTGTAAATACCTGATGTTGCTGCCAGGTCTGCCTGAAGTCTTCCGTACAGAATTCCTACCCATCTTAATGGAAGTCTCATTGCCATCGGGGTGCTGAGAAGTACATTGGGAACAACTTCAAGGTTCTCGAGATCAATATCCGGCTGATAAAAACGGTTGAACAGCACAAGGCCGTCTGCTCCGGCTTTATCAAGTTCATTTGCCATCCATGCAACCGAGCTGAAGAAGGGGCTGAGTTTTACGGCCACGGGTATTTTTACCGATTTTTTAACTTCTTTTACAACATCAATGTACGTTTTTTCAATTTCCTGACCGCTCCTGTTAAAATCAGTGGCAAGGAGATAAATATTCAGTTCAAGAGCATCGGCGCCGGCTTCCTGCATATATTTTGCATATTTGATCCAGCCGCCGGTTGATTTTCCGTTGAGGCTTGCAATAACAGGTATATCAACAGCTTCTTTTGCTTTTCTGATGTGTTCAAGATATTCTTCAGGTCCCAGTTTATAATCAATATCGGTCGGGAAATAGCTCGTTGCTTCAGCGAAGCTTTCATTATGTGCAGTTGTAAAGTAAGCGTGCTCAAGTGATTCCATCTCAATCTGCTCTTCAAAAAGGGAGTATAAAACCACGGCAGAGGCACCAGCATCTTCAAGATTTTTTATATTTGAAATTTCACTCGATACCGGACCCGCAGAGGGAACTATCGGGTTTTTTAATTTTAAGCCTAAATATGTTGTGGTCAGATCCATTTAATACCTCTTTAATTAAGCCCCCCAATTACGGGGGGCTGTTTAATTAATAATTTCTTAAGACTTGTTTTCCCCGGTGTTTCCGGCTAAAACTTCATACATTTTCCATCTTGCATTCACATCTTCCTGTGCTTCTTCCATCAGTTTGGCTGCTTCTGCGGGGTGTGATTTTGTGAGCATCTTGTATCTGGTTTCCATATATGCGTAGTCTTTGAATGGTATCTTCGGACCTTTTGAATCGAGCTTTAGCGGGTTTTTACCTTCAGCAGCCAGTTCAGGATTATATCTGTATAACGGCCAGTGGCCTGAATCAACTGCTGCTTTCTGATTTTTCATGGCGGTTGACATATCAATACCATGTGCTATACAATGGCTGTAAGCAATGATCAGCGAAGGACCGTCATAAGCTTCTGCTTCAATGAATGCCCTTACTGTCTGCACATCATTTGAACCCATTGCAACTTTGGCAACAAAAACATTACCGTAAGCCATAGCCATAAGACCGAGGTCTTTTTTAGCTGCGGGTTTACCGCCAGCAGCAAATTTTGCAACTGCGGCTCTCGGGGTTGATTTTGACATCTGTCCGCCGGTGTTTGAGTAAACCTCTGTATCAAGAACAAGAATGTTTACATTTTTGCCTGATGCCAGCACGTGGTCAAGTCCACCGTAACCGATATCATAAGCCCAGCCGTCACCACCCATGATCCATACAGATTTCTTCACGAGATAATCAGCCAGACTGAGGAGGTGGGTGTAATCTGAAGCTTCGCCGTTGAGATTGCCTGAAATGATTTTATCACTCAGCCATGACTTGAGTGCTTCAACTGATTTTCTCTGTTCCTTGATCTCAGTTTCATTATTCTGCGGGTTATTGATAATATCAAAAACAAGTCTTTCGCCTATGTTTGCTCCATGTTTAAGCAGAAGGTGTTTTGCCTGAGCGTTGTGTTTATCAATAGCGAGTCTGAAACCGAATCCGAACTCGGCATTATCTTCAAACAGTGAGTTTGACCATGCAGGCCCGCGTCCCTCTTTATTGGTTGTCCAGGGAGTTGTGGGTAGGTTACCGCCGTAAATTGATGAACATCCTGTTGCGTTTGCAATAATAGCCCTGTCACCAAAAAGCTGTGAGACAAGTTTTACATAAGGTGTTTCACCACAGCCGGAACATGCACCGCTGAACTCAAACAGAGGCTCCAGGAACTGTGAATCTTTGACAGTCGAGATTTTCAGAACTGTTCTGTCAAATTCCGGAAGTTCAAGGAAATATTCCCAGTTTACTCTTTCAGTATCACGAAGCGGGATCTGAGGCCTCATATTGATAGCTTTCAATCTTGTTTCCTGTTTATTCTTTGCAGGACATACATCAACGCACAGACCGCAGCCCGTACAGTCTTCAACCGCTACCTGAATTGTATAGGCAAGACCTTCACCGTATTCTTTTGATTTAAATGGGGTATGCTTGAATTCTGCAGGTTTATTTGCAAGCAGCTTTGAATCATAGATTTTTGCTCTGATTGTTGCGTGCGGGCAGACAAGAACGCATTTGTTACACTGAATACATACATCTGCATCCCATACGGGAACTTCAAGCGCTATGTTTCTCTTTTCAAATTTGGTTGTTCCGACGGGGAAAGTACCATCTGCAGGCATAAGGCTTACGGGAAGTCTGTCACCTTCTCCTGCAATGATTTTAGCCGTTACCTTCTCGACAAACTCAGGTACATTAGCCGGAACCGGGGGTCTCATCGAGATGTTGCTCGTAACTTTTTGCGGAACCGTAACTTCATAAAGATTTTCAAGAGTTCTGTCAACCGCATCCCAGTTCATCTGGACGATCTTATCGCCTTTTGAACCGTAAGTCTTTTTAATTGCGGTTTTGATCATGCTGATTGAGGTCTCTTTATCAAATATCTTTGATATCGCAAAGAAGCAGGTCTGCATGATAGAGTTGATTCTTCTGCCCATTCCGGTTTCATCACCAACCTTGTAGGCATCAATTATGAACAACTTCATCTTTTTATCTATAAGTGTTTTCTGGACGCTTACCGGCAGAGTATCCCAAACCTCATCTTTGGATGCCTTGGTGTTAAGAAGGAAAGTAGCGCCTTCCATTGCGTCTTTTAACATATCGGTTGAGTATAGAAATTCCTGCTGATGACAGGCTATAAAATTTGCCTGGCTTATAAGATAGGTCGAGCGGATTTTGTTGGGACCAAATCTCAGGTGTGATGTTGTCATCGAGCCCGATTTTTTGGAGTCATAAACAAAATAACCCTGAGCAAAATAATCGGTTCCTTCACCTATGATCTTTATCGAGTTTTTGTTTGCACCAACAGTTCCGTCTGCTCCCAGACCGTAGAATTTACCTCTGAAGGTTTTTTCGTCTTCAACCGAGAAAGCGGGATCGAAATCCAGACTGCTGTTTGTTACGTCTTCAATAATTCCGATTGTGAAATGATTCTTCGGTTTTTCTTTTGAAAGTTCCGCGTAGATACTTACAATCATGGCAGGTGTGAACTCTTTTGAAGAGAGTCCGTATCTTCCGCCTATAATCTTCGGATAAGCAAACTTGAGTTCGCCGGCAACAAATTTTTCGCTGATGGAATTAACAACATCCAGATAAAGGGGTTCGCCTGATGATCCGGGTTCTTTGCATCTGTCAAGAACTGCAATTGATTTAACAGTTGAAGGAAGCGCATTAATAAAATGATCAATTGAGAAAGGTCTGTATAATCTGACTTTAAGAAGACCTGCTTTTTCACCTTTTGCCATCAGGTAGTCAACTGTTTCTTCAGCAGCTTCAGCGCCTGAGCCCATCATTATTACAACTCTTTCAGCATCGGGAGCACCATAATATTCAAATATTTTATACTGTCTTCCGGTAAGTTTTGCAAACTTATCCATCTGCTCCTGAACAATATCAGGACAATTAATATAATAGGGATTAACGGTTTCCCTGCCCTGGAAGTAAACATCAGGGTTCTGAGCAGTACCTCTCATAAACGGAGCATCGGGTGTAAGTGCTCTCTTCCTGTGAGCTATAACCAGATTGTCATCAATCATTGCCTTGATATCTTCATCGGTGAGCTGTTCAATTTTCATTACTTCATGTGAAGTTCTGAAGCCGTCAAAAAAGTGTATAAAGGGTACTCTTGCTTTCAGGGTTGCTGCCTGTGAAATAAGGGCAAAATCCATAACTTCCTGAACAGAGTTTGAAGAAAGAAGTGCAAAACCGGTCTGCCTTGTTGACATTACGTCGCTGTGATCACCAAAAATTGAAAGACCCTGAGCCGCAATTGCTCTTGCACTCACATGAAAAACTGTGGAGGTAAGTTCTCCGGCAATTTTATACATATTGGGAATCATCAGTAATAAGCCCTGTGAAGCAGTGAAGGTAGTTGTAAGTGCACCTGTCTGGAGAGCGCCGTGTACAGAACCCGAGGCACCGCCTTCGCTCTGTAATTCAGACACACTTGGTACTTCTCCCCATATATTCAGCTTTCCTTCAGCATTCCAGGCATCACACCACTCTCCCATATTGGAAGAAGGGGTAATCGGGTATATCGCTATAACTTCGTTAGTTCTGTACGCCACATACGCCGCTGCTTCATTACCGTCTATTGTTACTTTTTTTCTTTCCATTTTATTTCCGTTAAATTAGATATTTATTTATCAAAACCTGTCATTGTGTTATTCAAAAACTATACCAACCGGCGGGTTTACCCATATTATGATATTATCAGGGTTAAATTGCCATTTCCGGCAATCCCTCTTTATATTTTCTAAAAAAAGAGAAGCACAGCTGACCCCGTATTCAGTCAGCCCGGCAGATATTTAATTTAATCGGATTAAAGCACTTTTTTTTGTTACTGGTATGGAATTTGACTAAGCAGCGTGAACCATTATTTGAGATTAAACGGATTTATCATGAAGTTATTTCTATCAGCCTTTATTTTAATAATTTTGTCACTGAATGTTAATGCTCAGGTTAAAGGAACAGTAAAAGATAAATCAACAGGGGAACCTGTTTACAACGCAGAAATTTATCTTAAAGACCTCTCCTTTGGTACAACTACTGATAAAAACGGCCGTTTTAGCCTTCAGGGAATGGCGCCCGGAAAACATACAATTATTGTTTCCTGCCTCGGTTATGCATCAATAACGCGTGATCTGACTGTAACCGATTTTCCTTTTACGCTTGAAATTGAAATAGTGCCCGCGTCAGTGAATCTTGGTGAGGTTCTTGTTACCTCTCCTAAATATTCAGCCACTATTAAAGATGTTGCCATACCTCTTGAGGTGCTGAATCATAATAATTTTGACACAAAAGTCTATAGCACTGCTCCTGATGCTCTGAACTACCTTCCCGGCATCAGCTTAACCAGAGATGGAACCTGGGCTACAGATCTTTCGCTGAGAGGGTTCAGCGGTTCAGATATCGTTCTTCTGATTGACGGCAACCGCGTTGAAACTGCAACGGAGATTTCCGCCAGAATGGCACTTATTGATTTTAATGATATAGAGAGAGTTGAGATAATAAAAGGATCGTCATCATCACTTTACGGCTCAGGTGCACTTGGCGGCATTGTCAATTTTATAACAAAATCTGCCGCACCATCATCAGGGTTTTACCTGAACGGAAGTATTTCATCATCATACAATTCAGTTAATAAAGGAGGCAACGGCTTTCTGACTCTCAGTACCGGTATGAGTAACTGGTACCTTAAACTTTCGGGCAGCCTGCGGGGTGCTTCTGATGTTGAAACCCCTGAGGGCACCCTTAATAATTCACGTTTTCATGATAACAACATAAATGCGACCGCAGGGATCTTTTTGGGTGATCACCATGAACTTAAACTGAACTATGGCCTTTTTTCAGCTTATGATGTTGGTTTACCGGGTGCTTCCGCCTTTCCATCAACCGCAATTGCCCGCTATACTGAAACCTACAGGGCTCTTTCTTCGGTTGAGTACACTTTTAAGGGGATATCATCAACACTTACTAATCTGAAACTGAAGTATTACAATCAGTTTATCAAACGTGACGTTGAAGTTAATGTTTCCCCTGCCGTAAGACTTGTTCCCGGTGCAAACCATATAACAAACGGAGTTCACCTCCTCACAAATTGGCTGCTTTCTGAAAATGACAGACTTACAGCCGGTGCGGATATCTGGCAGCGTAATCTTGAAAGCAACCGCGAGAGGTTTGTTTCACAGGGAGGAAACCTTACAGTCATTAAAGAGAGACCTCTGCCAAAAGCAAGCTACAGATCTGCCGGAGTCTTTTTTCAGAACGACTATGAGCTCTTTAACGGCAGCCTTATTTTGCAGGCAGGTGCCAGATTTGATCAGATTTTCGTGAAAAATGAAGAGGTTTTCCAGCCTGAATACACCATAGTTAATGGTAACCGCAATGATAATCCTCCCGGAAAGTTTCAGCTTTGGGCACCAAAAGAAGAAGAGAACTATTCCTGGAGCTTTAATCTGGGTGTTCTATATAAAATCAGTAAAATGACTGACCTTACACTTAATGTGGCAAGATCTTTCCGTTCACCATCAATTGAGGAAAGATACCAGTATATTGATCTGGGGAGCACAGTAAGACTTGGTGACCCCGCGCTTAATCCTGAGTACGGCTGGTTTATTGATCTCGGGGCCAGATACTGGGCAGATAAACTTTCTCTGAGGGCAAATGCTTTTGTTTACCTTATGAATGATCTCGTAGCAGAGCTTTCCGGCACTTTCAATAATAAACCGGCATTCATCTATTCCAATATAGGCAAAGCAAGAATATTCGGATTTGACCTCAGTGCTGACTACAACATTATCAGAAACCTGAACTTTTATGGCAATATATCATCAGTTACGGGTGAAGATACCGAAAACAATACCAATCTTCCGCAGATACCCCCATTTAAATCTGTGCTGGGATTCAGGTATAACTTCCCCGGTATCCTCATTGCAGAAATAAACGGGATAGTTTATGCCGATCAGCGGAAACCAGCAAAAGGGGAAGCTGAAACCGGCGGAGCAGGTATAATCAATTTTTACCTGAGTTCATATCCTGTCAGTCTCGGATATATTTCAGTAACAATCTCCGCAGGAGCCGAAAACATAACCGACAGGTTATACAGAAATCATCTTGCCACGAACCGGGGTCTTATAAAATCAGAACCCGGAAGAAATTTCTTCGCAAAAATTACTCTCGCTTGGTAATTTTAATCTCATAAACTAAATTTAGACCTCTTATTTTTTAATTTGAGCCGGTGATTAAATCCGCCGGCTTTTTTTTGTCCGTTTACTCACTTATTACCGGAAACTATGGATATCAACAAACAAATAGCTCTTGAATTATCACTTAAGAAGGAGCAGGTGGATTCTGTTACCACCCTGTTTTCAGAAGGTGCTACTATTCCCTTTATTGCCCGTTACCGAAAGGAAAGAACCGGAGGGCTTGATGAAGAAAAACTCAGAGAAATTGAAGACAGACTGAATTACCTTACACTGCTTAATGACAGAAAAGCCACTATTATTGCAAGCATAACAGAACAGGGTAAACTAACTCCTGAACTTGACGCACAGATCACCCGGTGTATTAAACTTCAGGAACTTGAAGATCTTTATCTGCCTTATAAGCCTAAAAGAAAGACAAGGGGTTCTATTGCAAAAGCCAAAGGGCTGGAGCCTCTTGCACAGTTCATACTTGATAATCCTGCATTCAACGGTGACTTTGAAGCAAAACTGAAAGAATTTATAAATGAGGAACTCGGGGTATTTACCACAAAAGATGCCCTGCATGGCGCCGGCGATATTATTGCTGAAATGATCAGTGAGAATTCTGAGGTCAGAAAAGAAGTCAGGAGTTTTCTCTCTGAAAAATCACTTGTCAGTTCATCCAAAGCCAAAGACGATGCAACGGCAGCAGCATCAAACCTCAAGCTTAAAAGCAAAGGCGAAAAGGATGTTTATCTGATCTATTATGACTTTAAGATTGATATCACCAAGATTAAACCATACCAGACGCTGGCTATAAACCGGGGAGAAGAAGAGAAGTTTCTGAAAGTATCCCTTGATTTTGACAGGGAGCAGGCTCTTTCACTCGTTCACACTGGTTTTTTCGGCAGACAAAAAACTGTTTTTGAAGAATTTCTGAGAAGCACCTCTGAAGATGCTTTTGACCGCCTGATATTTCCTTCTATAGAACGTGAAGTCAGAAATATATTAACAGAAGCCGCCGAACTTCACGCAATCGAAATCTTTGCAAATAACCTCC
>CAYPMQ010000097.1:0-10786 GCA_964411625.1 uncultured Ignavibacteriaceae bacterium | reverse complement strand
CATCATAGCCGTTTGAGGTGATGTGGCTTCTTGCAACATCATCAATTTCAATGCCTGTTACACCCGGTCTGAGAGCTTCAGCTGCCAGTCTGATTGAATCGCGGAGAACCGTAAAACCTTTTTTGACACTTTCAGGAGCATCAGTTTCCCCGTCTCTAAGGATATACCATGTTCTCTGCATATCAGAACAATAGCCGTTTATCTTAACACCGAAATCAATATTCAGGAGATGTCCTTTTTCAACCTTTCTATCCGTGGGTGCTGCATGAGCTCCTGCGGTATCAGGACCTGTGAAAACAGCGGGGCAGTGCTCAACATCCCACGCGGTCTCATAACCTCTTTCTTTAACTTTACCGAGAATAAATGCGGCTATCTCTTTTTCTGTTAGTCCGGCTCTGAGAAACCCGGTTACTTCATCAAATATACGTTCGGTCTCTCTTACTGAATTTCGCATCAGTTCAATTTCGCCGGCAGATTTTCTTCCGCGCAAAGATGAAATTATCTCTTCCGATGAGATTAATCTGTTCAGATATTTAGTGTCTCTGAGGTAGTCAACCAGAGTAAGGTACATGCCATGAGTAAGGCCGTCAGCAAGGTTGGTGTTTTTAGAATAATTAATTGCAATGCTGCCGGGATCATGTTTATAAAGGAACTCAACAAACGGTTCCTTGAGTGATTTAAGATAGCCGTGAACATTTTCAAACGGTGTGCAGTCTTTGGTATTTGAAACATCAAGAGAACCCACAAATGCGTGAGTGGAACCATCTTTCATGATAACAAATGCTGAATGCCACGTAACGTTTGTGCCTACTACAATATCCAGCGAGGGGTCATGAATAGTAGAGCTTTCTTTAACGAATATCAGCCACATGTCAATGTTCTTTTCGTTAAGAATTTCTATCGTCTGTTTTATCTTCTGGGTTAGTAATTCTTTCTGCATATTATACCTTTTTCGTCACGAATTTAATAATCATGAATGAAATATATAATTAAAGCCCCACTTCTCAAAATGCGCTTAGCCCCTGAGGTTAACACACTTAAGCTTTAGAATCAAGAACAGAACAGCCTTATATGTGATAAAGATCAACCCATTGTCACTAACCTGGAAAATTATAGACTTATTATAGAAACTTTTTTATTAAATAACCCGTCTTTATTGTTGAGTTCAGAGGTATAAAAGAACTTTTCAATAAATCCTTGCGTTAGTAATTAAAAGGTCCTTATAGATACATTAGTTACGATCTGAATAAATAATAACCTCAGATTTTGTTATCACAATCGGAGGATGATGGTACGGTCCGATACCCATAACCAACGACATGTAAATAATCACTAATGCGAAAGGGCGTAGCGATGAAACAGATAAAAGCAAAAATCGACAATCCTCTTTCCGAGCTGATAAGTGATGAAGTGTATGAACTTCTGAGCGAGCACGGTTTAGTGGATGAAAAGGCAGTAAGAGATTATCAGATCAGGAAAAAATTCAAGCAGCTCCGTGCTAATAAGATCAGTGCGGGTGATGCAATAGACAGCATCCGTGAAGAGTATCCTTATTTGCAGTTCGATACAATCAGAAAAATCGTTTATCAGATAAATAAGTAATTTTTTACTTGTATTTTTATTAATTATTCTTTTTATTTGATAAGAGTTTTGAAAAAATTTTGCTCACTTGTTCCTCCCCTGACAAGTGAGCCTTTAGGTAACCCAGCGTGTCCCCCAACGCTGGGTTTTTTAGTTTATTACAATCAGGCATAAGGAATATGGCTAAAAAGGTTGCAAAAAAAATAAATAAAAAACAAACGTCTTCCGGTATCTTTAATCTTCAATCACCCTTTTCTATTTACTGGGGAAATAAAAACTATATAATTTTAGGTGCCGCTGTGGCTCTGCTCATAATTGGTTTTGTGTTCTTATCTGTTGATCCCTGGTACAGCAAAACATCTCTTGTTGCCGCGCCGTTGATTTTACTGATTGCTTACGTTGTAATTGTTCCTCTGGCAATCCTGTATTCCGGTAGATCAAAAAAAGCTGAAACGACTGAAAAAACCCCGGCTCAATAATGTTCCTTGCAAGGGTTAAAGGGAATGTGATTTCTTCCCATAAAAACAGCTATCTGACTACACACAAACTGCTAACGGTCAGAAAAGTTGACCTTGAAGGCAGATACACAGAAAAAAAAGATACAATTGCGATTGACCTTACAGGCGCGGGTCCCGGTGAAATTGTTATCGTTACCCAGGAAGGCGACGCCGTTCAGCAGATTCTGGGGCATGGTAATGCACCTGTTCATACTATAATTGTTGGCATTGTTGATAAAATCTCTCTGGCAGATAAAAAATAAATCAATTTGGATAAGGATAAAACGCTCTCAGAAAAGCTTGCTGCTTATCTGACCCTGCAGTCTGCTCATCAGGTGGGACCTGTTAAAATAAAAGCCCTCCTCTCTTCATTTTCCACTCCGGAAAACATCCTCAATTCTTCGGATCACGAAATTACTTCGGCGGCAAAAATCACCCGTGGTTCACTACAAAAAATCCGCGAATCTCAGAAAAACTACCAATCATATCTTGAAGAAGCCGAAAAGCAGATAGGATGGCTTAATAAATACAATGCCGGAATCTCCTTTTTTAATGATGACTCCTTCCCTCTTCCGCTGAGAAATATCTATGATGTTCCGCTCTATATCTACTTCCTTGGTGATTATACAAGGGCTGATATCCAGGCTCTTGCAATAGTAGGCACCAGAAACCCGACATCATACGGCAAAAAGGTTACGGAGAATATAACATCCGGATTGGTCGGTTATAACTTCACAATAGTTTCAGGGCTGGCGCGGGGTGTTGATTCCATTGCTCACTCAACAGCACTCAGAAACGGGGGAAGAACCATTGCGGTGCTCGGAACAGGTCTTGATAAAATTTATCCTGCAGAGAACAGGGATCTTGCAATCGAAATAATGAAAAACGGATGCCTTATTACTGAATTTGCTCCCGGTACAAAACCTGATCCTCAGAATTTTCCCAGACGCAACAGACTCATAAGCGGACTTTCAAAAGGGACGCTCGTTGTGGAATCCGGTCTCAAAGGGGGCTCACTCTACACGGCAGAATTTGCACTTGATCAGGGTAAGGAAGTTTTTGCAATACCGGGTAATATTAACTCGCCGCACTCAGAGGGCACCAATGCCCTTATTCAGAGAGGCGAGGCTAAACTTGTGATGACCACCGAAGACATCCTTAAGGAACTGAATGTGCCCCTTAGGCAGAATGAAGAAAAAACCGAGCCTGAACTGCAGCCCGAGCTTAATTTGTTTGAAAGCAAAATTTTTTCAGTACTGAGTTCAGAACCCAAACATATAGATGTCATATCAGCAGAATCTGGTCTTTCTATCACCGATTGTCTTGTTAACCTTCTTACCCTTCAATTCAAAGGAATTGTTAATCAGCTCCCGGGAAAGTATTACACGCGTCTCTGATTCCCCGCTCAAAATTGCTTTTAACTTCTAAAAACCGCCATTTTAACCCCCATTGGTAAAATTGAATAGCATTTGCACATTTATGATAAGTTCTTCCGCTTTATTTAAGATTAATTTTATTCAGAGTTTTTAACAGAGTTAAAACAGAGCAAAAATGAAAAGCAGATAGCTTTACTTATTACTCACACTTATACTTGTAAAATTAACAATGAATGCGCAGAACCCTGCATTTCAGTGGATGCACCCCAAACCGTTCATATCAGGTATAGGCTGGATCAAGGCACCGGATGCAAACAATGTCATAATGGTTGGCGCAGCAATATCTTTTAGTCTGCCCGGTATTGTGGTAAGGGATGCAAACAATGTCATAATGGTTGGCGCAGGCGGTACATTTTTTAAGTCGGTTGATGGCGGAGCAACATTTGAGATTAATTCACTTGCGGGGCAGGCTTCAACAACATCAGCTGCTTATGATCTCTATGGTGCACATTTTTTAGATATTAATAATGGGTATGCCACAGGAATTGCCGGCGTTATGAAAACAACAAATAGCGGAATGACCTGGAGCAATGCGAGCGGATCAACCTTCCCTACCAGTTCAACCGGAAGAAAGATTTACTTCAGGGATGCTAATAACGGATATGTTGCCGGTACTTCTTCTTTTAAACTTTCAACAACTACAGACGGAGGAAACTCCCGGGTTGTGTATGCTGCTCTTCCTTCAACAACATATTATGATCTTGAAGTCTTCAGTGCAAACAGAATAATTGCGGAGGGTTCTGTCAATTTAAACTTCAATATAAGAATGACTACTGACGGTGGTTCAACATGGCAAACATCGGCAGCAGGTACCAGCACTGTTTATTCACCGGCTTTTACAAATTCTTTGACGGGATATTGCGGTAGTTCTTCCGGAAGAGCATATAAAACCACTGACGGAGGATTAACATGGAATCAGCTTACTACAAATACTACCACTTCTACATTTTATGATATTGTTCTTGATGGAAGTGACTTATATTTTATCGCTGACCCCAAAGACCTGTATAAAATGACTGACGGGGGAGTAATATTCACAACTAAAAGATTTATATCTGAATCACTCCCGAGAAATTTATTAATCAAAGCCGGTGAAAAAAGAGGTTCTAATATATGGCTGGCTTCAGATGCGGGCTATTATTTCAGATCAACAGATAACGGCGCAACCCGGGTAAATAATACCTATCTGGTGAAAACAAATTTTGTACAGGGTATCTATGCCAATGCAAACGGAAAAATCATCGCAGCGGGCGGGGCAGAAACAGTAACGGCAGTCAGTCAATGATGTCGACTAATTACGGCGCCACATGGACTACTGCAAGTCTCTGTGTTGCAAGAGCAGATTTACGCGGACTTTATATGTTTGACTCCAACACCGGTTTTGCCTGTGGCAGCAGCGGCAAAATCTACAAAACAAAAAACTGAATCCTTACCTGGGATTCTGTTTTTACAACTAACATTCAGGCTCTCGCAGATCTGGATTTTCTTTCTCCTCAGTTCGGTGCAGTTGCCGGCAATGACGGTAACATCCGGAAAACCACTGACGGCGGTGTCAGCCGGACTAATATAAGCAATCAGGGCAGCACTATCTGATTAGTATCAGTTGATTTAATCTCGCAGGATACTATCTGGATACTCGGCTCCGGATCTGCGATTTTCAGAACTACTGACGGCGGAACCACATGGGCAAACATCAACTATGGCTGACCATCAATCCCCCTTTCAGTTATAAAATTTACTGATTCTCAGACCGGTTATATATGGGGAGGCTCAGGTACAAGCGGACGGGGAGTTTTATTCAAAACGTCTGATGCAGGCATAACCCGGACAAATCTTAATTTTCCTTATAACACCACAATGCTCTATTCTTGCATTCCGGTGAGTGATGCTGAATGGGTTATGACCGGTTCTTATGGTAATGTTTTCAGAACCAAAGACGGCGGTCAGACCTGGAAATCTTACTCAATCGGATTTACAATAAGTTCAGCCGGACAGATAATTTCAAGTTATGTTTACGGTGATACTCTGATTGTGGGCGGAGTCGGTGCTCAGATTGTGAAATTTGCAGAACCAACCGTGATACCTGTTGAGCTGCCTTCTTTCACCTCTTCAGTTGTTAAAGCATTAGTTACACTTGAATGGAGCGGTGCATCGGAACTCAATAACCGCGGTTTTGAGACAGAAAGAAAAGCAACAGATTCAGAAGTATGGGTATCACTTGGTTATGTTGAGGGTAAAGGAAACAGTGCATCAGCATCGGTTTATAGTTTTACAGATTCTGACATTACCCCCGGCAAATATAACTATAGACTGCTCCGGATTGATTTTGACGGAACAACAACCGTTTATAATCCGGGCACCGAGGTTGAGTTTATTCTGCCTGTTGATTTCTCACTCTCACAGAACTACCCGAACCCGCTCAACCCCACAACCGTAATTCATTTCACATTACCTGAGTAGGCATCGGTTAAGCTTGAAGTATTCAACGCATCAGGTAAACTGGTTAAAACACTTGTATCAGGTGAACTCAAGGGAGGCTTACATCAGGTGGTATTTAACGCCTCTGAGCTTATATCAGGCATCTATATCTGCAGAATATCTGCTCAGGGAGCATCAAAGAACTTCACTGAAAGCAGAAAAATGATGCTGGTGAAAAAATATCATTCTTGATCTTTTTCTTATTCAGATGGCTGTTGTAACCCGGCATCCATTTTTGTATTAAAGAGTCCGGAAGTTTAATAAAGGATTATTTTTTCAGGGCGTTTATGATTCTCAGGAGGCATCAGTGTCCCTTCAGCTGAAGCAGCAGGCAGGAATTTGCGGCATGTTTTATACGGGCTTTGGGATTCCGGAACAGAGAGATCGCACATTAATCATCAGGATCAGAAAACGGGATCAATCCAACATTTGGCCTCTAAAGGGATAAGAAAGCGGTAAAATATTTTTTCAGATTCAATAAAATATTTTATAAGCACTATCTCTATAAAACGCACCTATGCCGATCCTTTCTTGCCGTTGGTTTTAACCGACGGCGAATTTAGCAGCACTCCCCGGTTTTAACAGTATCAGACAAGGAATTTTCAACTCCTCCGGAGTTGTGTTTGCCATGGGGAATGATTTATTGCTACAGATATTCAACTTCTCCGGAGTTGATTTGCGGCACAAATGATTGCTTCCATGCGGCTAAAGCCGGTGGTTTAATTGCTTATTATACAATGATTTAGATATCTATTGCCGATCGCAAACCGGCTGCTGGAACTGACCTGCCGCGGCGGGCTGTTAATACTGTTTCCTCCCTTTCCAGATGATGCTCAGACGCTCACGGAGGGCTTTTTCCTGACCAAGATCTGTGGGGAAATAATACTGTTTACCTTCAAGCTCTTTCGGGAGGTAATTTTCCTGAAGGAAGTGACCGGGGTAATCATGGGGATATTTATAATTTGAACCGTAACCGATCAATTTCATATAACCGGTGGGGGCATTTCTGAGGTGAAGCGGAACGCCGTAATCATTCATCTTCTCAACCTCATTCATGGCGGTGTTTATCGCATTGTAAGAGGCATTACTCTTGGGCTGCGAGGCAAGATAGGTTACAACCTGACCGAGTATAATTCTTCCTTCCGGCATGCCTATCTTTTCTATGGCAGAAAATGCCGCTTCGGCAAGAACAAGACCGTTTGGCGAATCATTGCCAATATCCTCTGAAGCAAGAATGATCAGCCGCCTTGCAATGAACAGCGGGTCTTCACCACCGATAAGCATCCTCGCAAGCCAGTAGATTGCGGCATCAGGGTCGCTCCCCCTTATGCTCTTTATCATGGCAGAAATGAGATTATAATGCTCCTCGCCTGCCTTGTCGTAAATAACGGCTCTTTCCTGAACAACCTTTTCAATCACATCACGGTCAATAACTATTTCTGACTTCCCGGATGAGATAAGCACTGCCGATTCAATAATATTAAGGGCTATTCTTGCATCACCGCCGCTGAGTGTGTAGATGTATTCAAAATCTGTGTTTTGCGGTAAGACACCCGATTTCTTCAGAATCTCATCATTATTGATAGCATGCTGGATCACTTTTTTTATATCTTCAAGGCTGAGTTCATTCAGTTTGAAAATTCTTGTGCGGGATCTGAGGGCGGGATTGACTTCAAAAGAGGGGTTCTCCGTTGTGGCGCCGATAAGCACCAATGTGCCGTTTTCAACTGCGCCAAGAAGGGCATCCTGCTGTGATTTGCTGAACCGGTGAATCTCATCAATAAACAGAATTGTCTTAACGTTTCGGGTGATATTCTCTTTCGCTTTCTCGATGATTTCACGGATATCCTTAACACCCGATGAGACGGCATTAATCTGGTGAAACTCTGCATTGAATCTTCCTGCAAGCATCTTTGCAATAGTGGTTTTGCCCGTTCCGGGAGGTCCCCACATAATGAATGAGCTGAGGACTCCGCCTTCAATGAGGTTTCTGAGCGGCTTGCCTTTTGCGAGCAGATGTTCCTGCCCTGCAATTTCTTCAAGAGTGTGGGGTCTTATACGCTCGGCGAGAGGCTGAAATGAGGGGTTCACTCCTCTTCAACCTTTATTTTGATTTCATTTTTCATTTTCATGTTATGCTTTTCGCGGGCTATTTCCTCCATCTTGGCGGGAATCTTTTTCTCAAGGGAGTCAATTTCCATAAAGAGCTTACGGTTCTCTTTCCTGAGTGCCTCGACTTCTGTTTTAAGAGAATCAACTTCCCCTTTGAGCCTGTAAAATTTCAGTATGCCTTTATCATCAAAAAGGATGTAAAGCAGATTGCCGATAAAAACAACGACCGCCAGAATCAGCAAAAGCTTCTTTTTACTCATTATGAGGCTTCCACAATCCTTTTTACAAGTTCCTCATAAGAAATACCCACAACGGCAGCCATTTTTGGGAGAAGCGATGTGGGGGTCATGCCCGGCAGAGTATTAATTTCAAGACAGTAACTTTCGAAATCGGGATCAAGCCTGAAATCTATTCTCGCATAAGTTTTGCAGCCGAGTGAATAAAATGCTTTAATTGCCTGCTCCTGAACCTTAAGAGCCACATCATCGGGGATGGGGGCAGGTACAAGGTACTCACTCATTCCGCTTGTGTATTTGCATTCGTAGTCATAAATCTCATGAATAGGGCGTATCTCCAGAACGGGCAGAACCATTCCGTTCAGAATCCCGACCGTTATCTCCCTGCCCGGAATAAATTTCTCGAACAGTGCATTTTCCGAATATTTATATGCGTTCTCAACTGCGTCTGCAACTTCAGACTCATTATTGATGAGTGAGAACCCGAAAGTTGATCCTTCATCATTGGGCTTCACAATTGCAGGGAATCCGATTGTCCCCTTTATTTTCTCAATAATGACCGGAAGCGGATACATTTTTTTGTTTGAAGAAAACCCGGGTGCAGTCTGAACTCCCTTGTCATTAAAGACCATTTTTGAGTATGCTTTATCCCATGAAAGTGCGCTTGATAAGACACCGGAGCCTGTGTATTTCACTCCTCTTAATTCAAGCAGCGATTGTATGATTCCATCTTCACCGTACCTGCCGTGCAGACCAAGGAACACGAGATCGGCATCGTCAAAAACAGGCAGCTTAACGGCATCAATATAATTCTTAAAACTTACGGGGAATAAATCTTCCTTCCCGAAAAATTCCTCTGCGTCAGCAGGTTGTAATGATCCATATGCGGGATCAACAGGTGTCACGTTATATCCGTTGGCAAGCAGAGCATTATAAATTCCTTTTGAGGATGATTTGGATATTGCCCTCTCGCTTGAAGCACCGCCGCATAAAAGGATAACTTTCTTAACGCTCATTATTTTGTTCCTCAGATAAATCTGTTTTTCGGGTGAAGTTTAATACCGTATGTTGATTCTGATATTTCGTAAAGTTCGCGGATTTTTGAGGCAGGAAGGGTTTTTAGCCAGCGGACTGCTGAAGCAGCAAGTATGGTTTTTGCATAATGCTCAAGTCTCTCCATTCTGAAATATGCCTCCTTCACATTTTTACCGACTGCCACAGCGCCGTGATTTTCCAGCAGGAATACATTTGCGTAATCAATATGAGGCAGAAGGCTTTTGCTAAGTTCTGAAGTTGAGGGAGTGGCATAACTGCATACGGGGATACGTCCGAGGGTGAGAATCACCTCAGGGAAATAGGGTTTATCAAGATCAGTGCCTGATAATACGGCAGCATTTACTGACACAGGATGCGCATGAACAACAGCGTGAACATCGGGTCGGTGTTTGTAAATTGTCAGGTGCATTAGTGTTTCGGTGGAAAGTTTCCCGCTGCCGCTCAGCACTCTTCCCTGAAGATCGGTTAAAAGCAGGTCTTCTTTCTTCAGATCACCCTTGCACACCCCCGATCTCGTGATTAATATATTGCCTTCTTCATTTCTCGCAGAAACATTTCCGTCGGTTGCAGCCAGAAAGCCGTACTGATAAAGTCTGTGAGAGTAACTTAAAATGGCTTCTATTTTGTCCATTTATTTTCTAATTCTTCCATCAGCTCCATATTGATCAGCCCGTCTTCACCCGTAATAGCCGGCTGACGGTTATTCAGGAAATCGTTATTTACTTCTCTGATGAGTCTGTAAAGACGGTTTGCCCGCTTACGGAAAACCTTGGGCCGCTCGCCGTCAATCACAATGCGGAGTTTTGCGGATTCAAAACGCTTTCCTATCATGTTCTCAAGTTTAACTGATCCTCTGTGGAAGAGAATCTGAATCTCATTGAAGGCTTTTTTTGAATTATACGAGACAGTGAAATTACCATAGGCACCATTTTGAAATTTGGTTGTTGCAAGGGCAAAATCTTCAACCTCGGCTTTATAAACAATATTATCGGTATAACCGGAAATTTCGGAAATCTCTCCACCTAGAAACCTGAATATATCTATAATATGAGTTCCAAGATCACGGATTGCTCCTCCGCCAGCTTTCTCCTTGCTGTACCTGAAATTATCACCCGGCACAAGGTGAGCGTTGAAATTGGCATTAATGTAGATAAACTTACCGAGGAGCTGGTTTTCAATCATCTCCTTCACCTTCTGAACAAACGGGTGGTACCTGTAAACATAATTAACAGTGAGGAACACATTGTTTGCCTTGCAAGTTTCAACCATTTCCCGTGCCTGCTCTGCTGTAACTGAAAGAGGTTTCTCACATAAAATATGTTTACCGGCCTTTGCGGCAGCTATTACCTGACCGTAATGATCGGCATTTGAACTGCTGATATAAACCGCG
>CAYPMQ010000096.1:0-10844 GCA_964411625.1 uncultured Ignavibacteriaceae bacterium | reverse complement strand
CGACACTATTTATTCGGTAGGGCTCAGCACAAACCACGATTTCATTCCCGATGTTGGTGATAAGTGGAATTACGGTCCCAAATTTCCGGTAACGATAATTGGCAGTGTGGTGCCCGTTGAGCTGAGTTCATTCACTGCAGAGGCGTATTCAGAAGGAGTGAGGCTGGACTGGATTACTGCGTCGGAAACGAATAACGCCGGCTTTGAAATTGAGAGATTTATTGTTGGAGGCGTGATGTATAATACTTATTCGGCTGGCAGGAATGGCGGCAGTTATATTGCAGACAGGTGGGAATCGATCGGTTTTGTAAAAGGGAAAGGAAGTACTACAGAAAAAAATTTTTACACATTTAATGACCTTATCAGTTACAGCGGTCTGATAAAGTACCGCATAAAACAAACTGATTATGACGGCACTTCCGCTTATTCAGAGGTGATTACTGCAGATCTGCGTAATATCACTGCAGATGATTTCAGAGTGTTCCAGAACTACCCTAACCCGTTTAATCCTTCAACAAGGATAGAATACAAACTTAACACCGATGCAAATGTAAAACTGGAAATATTCAGCCCTGCCGGTGAATTGATAAAAAGTGAGGAGTTAGGTCGTAAGAGCGCAGGTAGTCACTACAGGGTTATTGATTTCGGGAGCAGCTCAGGATCACTAACCTCAGGGGTTTATATGATAAGGTTTAGTTTTGAGGATGGGGCCGGCAAAACTGATTACAGATTTCTAAAGGCAGTTTTTGCAAAGTAAGCCTTAAAAAACGCTTCTGTTGCTGGAGATTTTCTTTTTAGGCTGAGGGTTTTACGCGGAGTTTTGTCCGGGGTTGTTCAGGGTTTTGGGCTTTTCTTATTTACTTCCTGCCGGACTGTAATACGGTTGATTTAAAATTAAAATGGCTGCAAGGGGGCAGCCAAATATTGAAGAATTGATTTACTACTTCGTGTTTGGTGTGCGAAGATATAATATGGGAAATCAATTGAGATCAGCAAATCTATAGATCCATCCTTCATCTGACTGTGCAATCATAAAAAACTCTCCAGATACCTTATCGTCTCTTCTGTTGTTTGCTTAAAACTAAATAGTTCGCGATTTGATCCGGGCTCAGACAAATTAACTTCACCTCTTTGTATCTGAAGAATGAACTTCTCCAGTTCATCTTTCAAGTCATCTCCAATTATCCGGTATTTGGTATAGTTGTTATTCTTCATTATTTCTTCTGCGGGGCTGAACGAAAACAAAATCCATAAGTCTGAGTATTGAGCCTCAATCAGAGGGATACCAAATGACTCGATCAGTGAAGGGAAGATAAGAACGTCATGGTTGTGATAAATTTCAGGAATATATTTGTGAGGGATTTTACCAATATATTTAATTTTATCCCTGTTAGAAATCATTGATGTCAATTGCCGAATCACATCTTCATGACCAAAGGTATCCCCGCATAAAGTTAATGAAATATCATGCCCCGAATTTATCAGTTCCTCAAAGACTGAGATCAATAAGAGGTGCCTTTTATATAAGTAGAAATTAGAGACATATAAAAATTTTATAGTTTTGGTGTCTGTTTTCTTTTTGGATTGTGAACTCAGAAAGTTTGTCCAGATACCGAAAGGTATAATCTTTGCTGAAATGAGCCTGTTTTCCCTGAAACGCAGCGCTGTCATGGCTGCAAATTTACTTGAAAAAAGAAGGCCGTCAGAATTATCAATACTTCTTAAATAGACTCTCTGCAGAAAACGGTATCTGTAATAACTATTCCTGTCTCGGTACAAATTTATTATCTCATCTGAGAAAGGAAGAATTGAGTGAAACATTGTAATTTCTTTATCTGCTTTTTTAACCAGATTCATTCCGCTAAGAGTAAGAACAACATTTAGATGTTTTTTTAATAAAAGATTGAAGATAAGCACCCAAATAAAATGCAGAAATATGGAATCGGTTTTTAGCAGGAAAGGAACCTTTACCTGGAGAGTCGAACTGATAAAACTTAAATCACCCGCCGCATGTTTGTTTGTCCAAATAATTATCTTATCAAATTCCCCTCTGTAATTTTCGAGGTGAAAAAGAAATTCCTGAAGATAGATCAGTCCGCCGCCAGCCCTGAGGTTATGAGCTTCAATTCCTAGTGTTTTCATTCGAGAATTATGTTTCCGGATTCAAATGACTTAATTCTTTACGTATAATAAACGCTTTTGCCAACGATGATAGAATAAGAGCTGTAAATGAAAGAAGTATAATAATTTTAACATCGATATTCATAAGAGATTGGATCAAAATGACTGCAAAGATGAAAATTACAATAATGAAAAGATTAATCATCCCGCTAATCTTCTGTATCTTGGCAGATGAATATTTTAGTAAAATTCCATTAATAGGGAAATGTGCAACTGAAAATACAAACAAGCCCAGACTTAACATCCGGGTAATCCGGATAAAATTCTCCTTATCAACGGAATCCGGCAGAAGACCGTAAGTAACAAAAATATAGTTGATTGTAAGTAAATAACCTGAAACGGAGAAAGCATTAAAGAATGCAATTCCAAGAATCTGACGGGTGGGAGGTCTCGGGTCACTTTGCGTGTAAATCTGTTTTTCGAACAAATTACCTATGTAAAAAACTGGTACAAGCACGGTCCATGCAAAAGTATAAGCGTTTCCCGCAGGAATACTTAAGTAATTGTTAACCAGATACTTATCAATATTAAATATCACTCCTGAAAGCGCATTTATCAGAAAAATGCTGTACCCCAGAATATAAAGCTCACCCGGTTTGATCTTATTTCTTCCTTGTTGAGAACGAATTAAAATCAGACCCGGAATAAGAGCTATACTGCAAGCAGCATATATTGTAAAGAAATCAATTGTAAGTAGTTTATGAACGGTAACCGCTAAAACTCCAAACATTAAATATAGAAATGAAAAAAGCAGATATCTTCTGAGCTGGTTTTCAAAAAGTAAGACTGTGGTGTATAAAGAGAAAGCCACATTGCTGATCAGAAACGGTAAGATCATGATCTCTGATCTGCCGGATAATGCTGAATATATTCCAAACGAAATTAAAACGTTGCTGATCAGTAAAAAAATGATGATTTTTAACCCGGGTTTATTCCGTGCAAATACGAAATCAAGTCCCATAAGAGAGATTACTGTCAGCATTGTAGCGCTGTAATATTTGGAGTTGAAGGAATTATATTCAGCGCCGGAAATCATATATGGCAGAATAATTAAAAATCCTTTGCTTAAAGCAGCAGATGTAAATAAGTAAAGTAAGTTTTTTGCCAAATCTATTTAAAATAAAAATGCAGCAACTATAATAATCAGATTATTATAGTTGCTGCACTTAGATTAGCTACAGTGTTATTTTGCAATAATCTGAGGCGCATCCTCCCAGTTATATTCCGGGACGAAGGTCTTGATAAGATTTTTAAGATCATCACTTTTGCCGCTTAGTGCCATATCATGTAGTTCTCCCACAAAAAGCTCAAGTTCTGGGTTGATTATTGAACTGGCATTTTTTGCATAAAAGATTTTATCATGTCTTGTACGTTCGTAGCTTTCATCTTCGAGAAACAACTCCTCAAATAATTTCTCTCCCGGCCTCAAACCGGTAAATTCTATTCTTATATCCAATCCTTCACGTAATCCCGATAATCTTATCAGATCCTTTGCCATATCTACAATTTTTATAGGTTCACCCATATCCAGGACATAAATTTCTCCTCCTGAACTCATAACTGAAGACTGAAGAACAAGTTGAACAGCTTCAGGAATAGTCATAAAAAATCGCTTAATATCCGGATGGGTTATGGTTATAGGCCCACCATTGTCAATCTGTTTCCTGAAAGTATTTACAACACTGCCGCGGCTGCCCAGTACATTACCAAACCGGACTGCACAGCAATTCAGTTTAGACTTTCTGGCATACGAAAGGACTAACATCTCCGCTAGTCGTTTGCTTGCACCCATTATACTGGTGGGATTAACAGCTTTGTCTGTGGAAATCAGTACAAAATTTGTAACACCATATTTTGCCGATGCTTTGAGCAAATTGAGAGTACCAAGAACATTATTACTTATCGCTTCTGCAGGATTATGCTCCATAAGCGGAACATGTTTATGTGCTGCAGCATGGAAAACCATCTGTGGTTTTGATTCTAAAAACACATGTTCAACTCTGCTGAAATTTCTTATATCTACAATTCTTGAATGAATTACCGGTCTGGGCTGGCCGCCGTTCATTCTGTTCAGCCTGAAATATAGTTCCTGCTCGATTTCAAAGATTGAGTTTTCACCGTGCCCGAGAATAATAATCTTATCCGGTCTTGATGCCAGAATCTGCCTGCATAGTTCACTTCCAATTGAACCGCCTCCGCCGGTAACCAGCACAACTTTGCCCTTAATGAAGGATTTAACCCTCTCCGTATCTGTCTGAACAGGTGACCTTCTCAGCAAATCTTCAATCTGAACTTTTCTGATCCTGTCCAATTTAACATTATGATTGAGCATCTCCTCAAGCCCGGGCAGAGTCAGCGTTTCAATCCCGATTTTTTCGCATCTGATATGAATCTCGCGTATAACTTTACCCGGTGCAGACGGCATTGCTATCACTACCCTTGATGCACTGGTGTTATGCACAACTTCTTCCAGTTCTGAAATTTTACCAAGAACTTCAACACCTCTTATCCTGATCCTTTTTTTATTCTCATCATCATCGAGGAAAGCCAGAGGATTCATTTTCAGGTTGTTATTACGCTGCATCTCCTCTACAATAGCTGTACCTGCCAATCCGGCGCCAATAACAATTGTAGGAATTTTATTATGATCGTTTTTGTAGAGCCTCTGGTTTGCTCTTTCGAATAATCTTACACTGAAACGGGTTGAGGAAACAAAAAATACAGACAAGATAGAATCTATAAGTGAGAAGGAATACGGAAGTGATTCCATACCGAATACAGGGAATTTTCTTGCAACGATAAAAAGCATGAATTGTGCGAGGCTGGCGTTAATACCAATAAAAAGAAGGTGAGCAAGCTCATCGATACTGGCAGTTT
Source organism: uncultured Ignavibacteriaceae bacterium (assembly GCA_964411625.1). Lineage (GTDB taxonomy): Bacteria > Bacteroidota > Ignavibacteria > Ignavibacteriales > Ignavibacteriaceae > JABWCA01. The sequence goes on along the minus strand of CAYPMQ010000096.1, from coordinate 5,786 downwards.
TCCAGAATCTCCTGTAAAGACCAAGAAAATAGAACACTCCCATTTTAGCAATGGTAAATATAACGGTGGCATGAATGATAGCATAAAATTTTATTTCCTGCTCAGGAAGCACACCATCGAACCTCAGAATATAGGCCAGTAAAGGCGTGGTCAGCAAAAATATCAGATCGATATAGAAAAAATGCCTGTTCCTTAACTCTTTTGTTAAGGAATGTATTTTTTTTATCGGCATAAAAACTTTCTTTTCCTTTAATTTGTATCAGTTAAGAAAACTGTCTTCTTCTCTCGCAATGATACACGCTCCCCAATAATTTAAACTGCACTAATAATTTCCCGGCGTGTTACAAAATTGATAAAAATTATTGCCTTATGCAAATATGAAGAACTTTTTGATAATATTGTGTGCTTTTCCTGAGAATACTAATATCGGGCTGTTATTTTTGCTTGGGAGCACATAATTCAATCAGGCTTTCAAGTGAGATTTCAAAACCCTAATCTCACTCCTGAAGACAACTCAATGAACCTGTAATCTTCTGGTTTTATTACATTATTGCTACCCCATGAATTGCTGAAAGTGCCTTTTGCTGTGATAAACAGGTTATTGTAAAGCTCATATTCGCCTGAGAGAGTAAAAGTCAGATATCCGCTTTGTTTTCCATAAAGGAAAGTTTGTTCTTTTTGAAATCTCTTCTTACTGAGGTCATAAAAATCACCTTTGCGGGTATATTCCCCTTCTGCCCAAATCCTGAAATACTCATTAAATATATAACTAAGCCGGAGATAAATCTGATCAGCATTGCCACCAATCCAATGCCCCATGAGATATCCTCTGTTGTAATAAAGCTGTGCAGGATCGTCATGTTCATATACGAATGGATTGATGCGTGTGTATTCCAGCTTCAGACCAAGATTATCAAAGAACAGATCGTATCTTGTAATACCTAATGTAAAGGCGATTGCCTCAGGGAAAGTACCGAACAGGTTTGAAATACTAAGCTCATCAATAAATACTGAAAGATCTACACGGCTTTTATACTGCGGCAGTCTGTAGCTTACTGATGAAAAAAGCTGAGCATTTCCCGAATTTAAGTCACTTTTGCTCAGATAATGGTCGGCTATTCTGAAAAACAGCACTGGTACAAGATATACCGGTTCAAAACGATCACTGTAAACAACTGATTCCCCCAGACTGATCTTAAGATTCTTAGTAAAATCCACGCTTAGGATATGGGCTGCATAATATTTTGGAACAAGTTGAATATGACCCCTTGTACCTCCGCTGTTTCTGAATGTCGTGCTGTCAAAAACATCCGAGGTGAGATCTCCGTGAATGTATGCAAACTCAAGCCAATCGGTCGGGTATAATTTTAGCCTGAGATGCGGGAAGGAAGGTGCCTTATCTGAGAGAATCAATCTTCCGTTATAACCAGTGCCCCATAAATTCCGGTCTTTGATCAGCGATACGTTTCCCCAGTTCCAGGAATAAGTAAGATTTCCGTCAGTTTTATCATAATTGAATGTTTTTGTTGTTGAGCGGCTTGTTCCATACTCATAACCCGGCTCTTTTGAGAATTTTCTGCTCAGACCCGGGATATTACTTTTATCGGAAAAATCATTGAATTTAAGGTCAAAAGAGAGATTTTCTCCAATATTGCCATAGACGCTGAGCCCGTTCCAGTAAGTCAGCTCATATTTACCTGCTTCCCTTTGAGCATACAAATATCCCCCGTCAAAATAAAAATTTGTATAAAACAAAGAATCTTTATATTCCAAGAAACGCATTACTCCGGCATCATTTCTTTCAAAAAAAGTGACTTTACCATCAGGTTTAATAAGTCCGGTGTCATACTCTCTAAGAAAGAACTCCAGCTCCTTCCTCTCAATAGCATTCAATACAATCTTCTCATTCTCATCATTCAAGTCATTCTTTTCATTCTTCTCATTCTCATCATTCAGATCATTACTCAATCCCGAGGCGGCAGCAAGATCACGCAGTTTCTCAAGAATCACCTGCCTGGTAAACGGTTTCTGATGATGATTAATATCAATGTAACCCTTAACCTCCATCCTGTCCAGAAATTCGTAAACCTTCTGATTGGAAAGGTAGTTGGATTGACTCTGTAAGCTTGAGTTTAAAAGAATCACAAGGGTTACTAAATAGAAAGAATAACTTGATTTCATTAAAGGAATGTGCTTTGAATGGTTTTGAAAAACTGAATGATTTGTTTTTTTTTGAATGATTAGAGTGAAAATGAGAGAATGATTTGAATGCTTTATTGAATGATTAGAATGAAAATAAGAGAATGATTAGAATGAAAATAAGAGAATGATTAGAGTGCTTTATTGAATGATTAGGATGATTAGGATGCTAATTATCTGAGTTATTAATAACTGCTTTCCCAATCAGTACCTGAATTAAGTTTTTGGATCTGCGCCTTATTGTAATTAACCAGCTTGTTTTCCAGATGAGAATGAACTTTATCATACTGATTGAACCAATCCTCCCCGATCTCTTCTGCCCTGAGAAGACAGTAAATCTGAGAGTAGTTTTCTGATAAAGAAGCCAGGGCAATAGTATTAAACTGAATATTCTCTTTAAGATGTCTTCTTGAATATCATTCAGCAATGTTAAATGGAACAGAGAAAGCTGAACTTTCAATCTGTTCAAGGACTTTGAAATTGAGAGATTTTAATGTACGTGTTTTTTTCCTGACAAGAACAAACAATTCAACAGCCTCCTGCCAAACCTCAAGTTTTCGAAACCCTCTGTTGATATTTTTATATCGCTCTATAATTGGTATTTCGTCGGCCATTCGTTCCCATTCTGATCATTCAAATTCTATATTCATTATAGTCATTCTTCCCACTCTAGTCATTCAAACTTCCTGCTCATTCTAAGCATTCCATCATTCTAATCATTCAAACTGTCAGTTCATTCTAATCATTCTAATCAAATCACTTCTTAAAAACTTTATTCATAATTCCTGCAATTCTCTCAAGGTCAGAATCTGTGAGGTTGGAGCCCGAGGGGAGGCATAAACCGTCATTAAATAAGGCTTCTGATGTTCCGTTTGTGTACTGTTGTGCTGAGGCGAAGACGGGCTGGAGATGCATCGGTTTCCATAGCGGGCGCGATTCAATGTTGTCTTCTTCGAGGGTGAGACGGAGGTCTTCTCTTGTGACTCCTCCGGTTTTTGAAGGATCGATAATTACCGTGGTGAGCCATCTGTTTGAAAAACATCCTACAGGCTCTTTGAGAAATGATACCCCCTCATGATTTCCGAAATGTTCAAAATAAAATTCGTAATTTTTTCTTCTCTGCATTACACGCTCATCAATAACATCCATCTGCCCTCTCCCTATAGCAGCACACACGTTACTCATTCTGTAATTAAACCCGATGTGTGAATGCTGATAATGCGGCGCATTATCACGTGCCTGAGTTGCCAGGAACCGGGCTTTTTTGACTAATGCTTCATCGTTTGATATAAGCGCACCGCCCCCGGAGGTTGTGATAATCTTATTGCCATTGAAAGAAAGTATCCCGATATCAGAAAATCCGCCGACATGTTTTCCGTGATACCTGGAGCCAAGTGCTTCTGCGGCATCTTCAATTAAAGGAATTTCATATCGTCCCGCAATTTCCTTAATCTCATTGATTTTGGCAGGCATACCGTATAAATGCACAAATATTATCGCTTTGGCCTTTTTCCCTTTTGCTATACCGGCTTTCACGGCTTGTTCAAGCAGCTCAGGATCCATGTTCCAGGTTTCGGCTTCGCTGTCAATGAATACAGGATTTGCCCCCTGATATGTTATCGGATTTGCAGAGGCGCTGAAGGTGAAACTCTGACAAATCACATCATCACCATGCCCCACTCCAAGAAGTATCAGGGCAAGATGAATTGCACCCGTTCCCGAACTTAGTGCAGCCGCATATTTTACTCCCGTATAGGATGATAGAGCCTGTTCAAATCCGTCAACATGCGGACCAAGCGGTGCAATCCAGTTGGTCTCAAAAGCATCATTTACATATTTAATTTCATTCCCCCCCATGTGCGGAGAAGAAAGCCATATTTTGGGGTTCATTTTAATTAATCATCTCCAGCAGTTCATTTTCTTTCATAATTATTGGCAAAGTATCAACATCTCTTAAGAAAATCAAACCTTCTTCAAATAAATATCTCTTGAAACTTCTGTCAAATGTCGGGTCTTCATTCAATAACCGAACAGTGTCCTCTGCAAAATTTGCACCTTTGGCCGCAAAACACTGTGAGAATGCAACATGACGAATATTAACCTCCGTTACGAGAGGTTTTCCTGTACTATCCTCTTTAAGGTCTACTGTAAAAAACCCATGTTTTTTTGCGCCGGTGAAATTAAAGAGTTGTTCCATTGCCAACTTTGCAACATTAAAAACTCGTTCATCATTGAGCAATCTGCCAAAAGATGTATTACCTGTAATACCTGAAGGGGCCACTTTAGACATGATATAATAAACTCTTTCTCCGCAGGCGCTTCTAAGTAACTCTCCATTGTGGTAAAGCATTTTACATGCAAGATTTCTTCCGGGAAGAAATTCACTGGCAATAAAAGTTTTAACATTCGGATTAATCTTTATCCAATCAGCCAACTGTTTTTCATCGCTGATTCTCAAGGAACCCATACCACTGGTACCGACGGTACCCCTGATCCAGAAGTCCTTTCCAAGTTTTTCAAATACCGCATTAAAGTCTGTCTCATCACGATTAAACTCAACTGATTTGGGGGCCAATCCCTCCGGTTCTAAAACCCTGGTCATTTCAGCTTTGTCTATAAGAATTTTATTTAACTCATAATCAGCAATAAGAACTTTACAAGGCAGATCACCACTTTTATTTAGTCTGGACCACTCAAGCACTTCAACTTCAGGTAAGACAACAGCATAATCAATTTTATGACTTTTAATAATATTCTGTATAACAGGCCAGTAATCCGGACTATCTGCCCTTGGAATAACATATGAATGGGAAAATAGTTCTTTATTGTAGAGCCCTACAGAATATTTATTCGTATCTGTAGCTATTAACTCGTAGTCCTTAAAAATGCTGAATTTTTTCAGGGCTATGGCAAAACTTCTTGGAGAGGGGCCTCCAACACCGGTTATTAATATTTTTTTTGACATTTTTTCTTTACATTTTAATTTGTACCGTCAAAGGGCATCATTGGTCTTTCAGTACTTTGATTCACCCCTTCACTTTTAAGAATTTTGTAAATTGTTAAAAAGAAGATTTTAACATCAAGCGCAAAGGATAAATTTTCAACGTAATAAACATCATATTCAAACTTTTGCTGCCAGCTTATAGCATTTCTGCCATTTACCTGAGCCCATCCGGTTATACCGGGCTTTACATTGTGACGCAATCTTTGACGTTCGTTATATAGCGGGATATATTTGAATAACAATGGTCTTGGTCCAATCAGGCTTAAATCGCCTTTGAGCACATTAATCAGCTGAGGCAGATCATCCAGAGAAAATTTTCTGAGGAATTTACCAAATCCAGTCAGCCTGAGTTTATCAGGGAGCAGATTGCCTTCTTTATCCCGCTTATCGGTCATAGTCTTGAATTTGATAACTTTTATTTCTTTTTCAAACTGTCCCGGGCGGGACTGGATGAAGAATACTGAACCACGGTTTATAATAAAAAGTCCTAAAAAAATTATGATTAATACCGGGGACAATACTAACAAAAGCAGTAAGGAGAAAAGAAAATCAGCAATTCTTTTGATGAATGAATACATCTACC
>CAYPMQ010000095.1:0-10849 GCA_964411625.1 uncultured Ignavibacteriaceae bacterium | reverse complement strand
CTCCAGGAATAATTGCGAGGAGAAACAGAAGTTCCGTTACCCGGTACGAATCCTATTTTACTGAAAGATTTCCCATCTTTACTCCGTTCAATATCAAAACCGTAGTTATTCTTTTCTGTTGCGGTGCTCCAGCTGAGCACTACTTCATTCACTGAAGGCACTGCTGTAAAAGATGTTAGTTCAACAGGTACAATACCAAAGAGATTTCCCCTGACTCTGAAAATATCGCAGATCACCAGTCCGTTTCTCACTGCCCCGGGAGCATAAAGGTAGGTAACTTCACCATTCAGCCTTGCAGCCACAACCGATGAATTTCTCGTAACATATTCGGATGTCAGGTCATAAATTCTGATTGTGTCAGAAAAAGTTGTACCTTTGCCGTGAACAAGGAAAAATCCCTTTGCCGAGTTTGAAGAAGATGACTGAAAGGGGACATAAATTCTGTTGCTGTCATCAACAGTAATATTCTGGTGTCCTGCAGGTCTCTGACCCTGCGGTGTGATTGCAACCGGAGTTGAGAAGGCAGTGCCGTTGTAGTTTATGTAATAAAGTCTGTACTCCGACTCATTTCTGTAAACTATATTTACGAGATCATTGTGATCAACAACTATCTTCGGGTAGGATATATTGAAGGTGACAGGATTAGGAATTTCTGTAAGGCTGCCGCTGCGGTCATTGTAATACTTCAGTGCCCCTCCGAAAACTCCGCCTGACTTAACAACCACATGCACTTTACCCTGACTGTCCACATCGAGCGAGGCATCAAAATCACCGCTTGTTTCGGCAGAGACCAGAAACTGTTCCGGTGAAAGGGTGTTTGTTCTCAGGTCAAGCTTCCTGTAATATGCATTATCGGTAACATTTGTAAAAGTGAAATAAACAAAATGCATTACACTATCGGGACCAATCTTACTGTATGGAGTAGCTTTATTTTCTCCTCCTTCGGTAATATATACAGGGGTAAAGAATGAACCCGATCGGTTATTTGTGTATTTTATCTGAAACAGATTAGAGAGATCCCTGCCTGTAAAGCCGATATGAACGGCACCGCTGTTTTCAATTGAGAGCGTTGAATAATTATCACTTACTGCATTATTTGTAATATTGGTTGTTACAAATCCGGAAGGGGTTTCCTGTGCATAATAAATCTCACTCGTGGCGCTGTTTGTCCCATCCTGTCCGGTATAACTTATATGTAGATAACCGTTCCTGTCATAGGCTGCAAACTGACGGTTGTTAAACTGAGTGTTTCTGACAATTGTGTCCTGGATAAACACAATGGGCTGAGAAAGTATAGTAATCTGAAGAAATAAAAGGAAGTAAATTATTTTTTTCATAGTCTGCCTTAAATAGGTTAAGCTGAACTCATTCTAAGCAAATAAACGCTTCATAAATTTAAAATTAATGAATTCCGAGGTAAATTAATAACAAAGTAAGCAGTGATTTATCTTTTCACAAACACGTAAAAATTGTCAGCTTTTTAACATTAAAAAAGTATCAGACTCTTTTTCAGATTCCTGGTTAAAAACCTGAGCAGATCCCGTTTTCCGGCAGCAATGAAGATTAATGGCAGTAAGCCTGAACTAAGCAGATTGCCTCTGAAACATTAATAAGATCAGTAATTAAATGGTTTTAGTAACGGAATAAGGATGAATTCTGCAGAATCACGGGATCATAATACCGGGTTGAGCGGGATGAATCTCCTCCCGGACGATAAGTCAAAAGATTATTTCCGAAGGTTTAAGAATGTCAAGTGTTTCAAAAATGGTTTTCGGGTAATGCTTTTTATTTCGTAAATTACAAGATTAAATAAAAGTTATTGTCATATCACAGTAAATGTAACAATATCTCAGATTCGAAATAATAGAAGGTCACGCGAGTGGAACCAGAAAACAACAATCAAGATTTACAAAAAGAAGATCTGAAAAAACAAGAGGGACAAGAAGCCGCTCAGAATAGTGGAATGCAGGATACCGGCGATGAAATTAAATCAGAAAGCGGAGGAGAAGACACGGGCACGGAATCAGGGGATACCGGGGCACAGAAATCAGGCAGAGGCCGTGAATCAGGTGAAAAAAAGTATCATCAGAATAACAGACGCCAAAATTACAGAAAAAAAAATCAGGGGAAATCTGATGAAACAGCAGTTGAAGGATCCGCTTCGGATGAAAATGTTCCTGAATCTGTAACCGGGAACAGCGAAAATAAGAATTCAGAAGAAAAATTTACAGCAGAATCTCTGTCAGATGAACAGGCAGCAGTTGAAAAAACCGATTCAGTAGCCGAAAAACCCCACCGGAAAACCTCCGGTTACGATCCTCATAAAGTTATAATAGAGGGGCTGGATAAATATTTTGATGACAGAGATAAATCCGGAACACCGAAAAAAGCGGATGATTCTGCCGAAAAGGAAGATTATTACGTCGGAAAAGATGATGATGAAGTTCTTCCTGAAAAACCGGCTCCACCGATTGTAATCAGGACTCAGGAACCAAAACCTGTTGATATCATATCAAAAAAGGAACAGCTTCTTAAAAGCCTGCAGAGCACCCAGCCGAAACAGCCCGAAGAGGTACCTGAGGTTCACGGAACCAATGAAATTCTGCCTCCTCCGCCCCCTTTGATGAGAGCGACGGAGGTAAGCCAGAAAGAACAGGTATCCGAAACCCGGACAGAATCTGTGCCCCAGGCCGCACCGGAATCACGGCCCCCGGTTCAGGAAAAACCTCAGACTCAGGAAAGACCCCAGAATCAGGAAAAAAACCAGCAACAGGAGAAGCCCCAGGGTCAGGACAGGAATCAGAACCAGAATCAGGGTCAGAGCCAGAATTACGGAAACAAAAACGAAAAACGGGATAACCGTGATAACCGTGACGGCCGCGATAACCGTAACAAGAGAGTTAAAGACCTCAGGAAGCTTCCTAACCATCAGCAGCAACAGCAGCAGAATTTCAAGGGTCAGCAGCAGCAGGAGAGACCTCAGGAGAAAAAAGAACCTCAGTTTCAGCCTCCGCCTCCGCAGAGATTCAGAACATCTTTCAGGAAGATTTCAATTGTTATTCCGCTTTTTAATGAGGAAGAAGCAATTCCGCCGCTTACCATGGAGATAAAAAATGTTCTCCGGGAGCAGAATCTGAACGCTGAGGTTATATTTGTTGATGACGGTTCAACAGATAAATCATTAAGGCTTATTAAAGATATCTGCCGTACGGATAACAGATTCAGATATGTCAGCTTTCAGAAAAATTACGGAAAATCAGCCGCTCTGAATGTGGGATTCCATAATGTAAAGGGTGATGTTGTTATCACAATGGATGACGACCTGCAGGATGACCCCAAAGAAATTCCCGCACTTCTCAAAAAGCTGGAAGAGGGTTATGACCTCGTATCAGGCTGGAAGAAAAAGAGATTTGATCCTTTTATAAAAAAATACACTTCTAAAATATTCAACAGTGTCACAAGCCTGATGTCAGGAATAAAACTCCACGATTTCAACTGCGGATTAAAAGCATATAAGCGTTATGTTGCAGATGATCTGAGAATTTACGGAGAGATGCACAGATATATCCCCATTCTGGCACACTGGAGAGGATATTCCGTAACCGAGATCCCCGTTAAACATCACCCCAGAAGGTACGGGGTTACCAAATTTGGTGCATCAAGATTCTTCAAGGGCTTTGTGGATTTGCTTACCGTAATGTTTATAACCAGATATATCAAGCGTCCAATGCATCTGTTCGGATTTCTGGGAGCGCTGTCATTCATGATAGGTCTCGTGGTGAATGGATATCTCTCATGGCTCTGGATACACGGAGTACCGCTGAGCAACAGACCCCTGTTGCTTTTCGGTATGCTGCTCATGATTGTGGGTGTACAGTTCTTCACGACCGGTCTGCTTGGAGAGCTTATGGTGCATAATTTCCAGACAGATAAGGAATACAACATTAAAGATACAAACATTCAGGGCTCATAAACGATGCATTATGATCCGATAAAGAATGTTTTTGCGGCTGTTATCAAGGCAGTACCGTTTACGAGGGTTTTGTTCTACAAGACCCTCGATCTTATGTTTCTGAGATCATGGTATGTCAGAAGAGAGATAAGGGCTCTGAGAAAGGAACTCAGCAGCAATAAAATCGGCATTTACGATGCAGGATGCGGATACGGGCAGTACACATATTTCATGTCCAAAAAACTTACCCCGTGTGAAATTTATGCTTCCGATATAAAGGAAGACTGGATAAATGACTGCCGTGACTATTTTTCTTCGCAGAAAATTGACAATGTTTCATTTCATGTTGAAGATCTGAGAAACACCTCTCATGAAAACCGTTTTGATCTGATAGTTTGTGTAGACGTTATGGAGCATATTCATGAGGATGTTGAAGTGCTCAAAAACTTCCACAGGGCACTTAAACCCGGAGGATATCTCCTTATTAACACTCCCTCAATTTACGGCGGCAGTGATGTTCACGATGATCATGAGGAGAGTTTCATCGGTGAGCATGCCCGTGACGGGTATTCATTTGAAGACCTCAGGGATAAATGCGCACCCCTGGGACTTAAGGTTTATAAATCAAGATACACTTACGGATTCTGGGGTGATAAGGCATGGCGTCTTGGTATAAAATACCCTATGCTGATGCTTAATGTTTCCAAGATATTTTTCATTTTACTACCTTTTTATTACCTGTTAACCCTTCCTTTCACTTTAATTATGATGCAGATGGATTTCAGCTCTGAAAACAGTGTGGGCAGTGGTATCAATTTTATTGCACAAAAAAAATAACAGATCTCTTTAACCCGGAGCAAAAATGGCTAAAAAGACCGTAAAAACACCGGTGCGCACTTCAAAAAGTACAAAAACCGGTTTTATGGCAGGATTTGATTTTGATAAATTAATACCTCAGAAATACCATGTCCCAATCGTTATCGGGCTCGTGGTGCTTCTCTACCTCGTGTTCCTGAGCCCGCTGTTTTTTGGCGGAAAAACCTTTCAGTCGGGTGATATAATTGCTTCTGAAAGTATGCAGCCTTACGTGAACAAAGACCGGGACGGTTTCACACTCTGGAATCCCTACATTTTTATGGGAATGCCGGCTTATGCTCTTAGTACGGGCTATACATGGTTTAATGTTATATATGTGATTTTCTCCGAGTTCAGGGATATATTCACATTACTTTTCGGCAATCCTTACGTTAAATGGACATTCTATCTGATAGTGATGGCAATGACGGCGTTTTTCTTTATGCGTCATTTCACAAAAAACACACTTATCAGCGTTTTCACTGCCTTTGCCACCGCTCTGAGCACAGGTATAATAGTCTTTTTATATATCGGACACGTTACGAAGCTGACTTCACTCTGTATGTTTCCGCTGCTGTTCCTGCTGCTGTTCAGGGCACAGGAAAAGATAAGGCTCCGGGACTTTTTTGTTCTGATTATAACGTGGCAGCTTCTTATTCAGGGTTTTCACGTTCAGATTATATTTTATACGGGGCTATCGGTTGCCATATACTTCATATATTATTTTATCCACTCGCTGATAAAAAAGAATACAGAGCTCAGGAATAACCTCCTGAAATCAGCAGGTCTCACAATATTTGCAGTTCTGGTTGCAGTTGCAATTCAGAGCGATAACCTGACACAGATTTATGAATACACTCCCCATTCAACAAGGGGCACCAAAGGAATAGTTGAACTGGAGCAGGGTACCACGGCCAAGTCTGAGTCTGACTACTATGCCTATCATACAGACTGGTCTTTCTCACCCGGAGAAGTGATGACATTTATATTCCCTTCGCTGTACGGTTTTGGAAATGCCCCTCATCTCATCAATGGACAGGAATACAAACTCAACACCTATTTCGGGCAAATGAGATTTGTTGATGTGGCAATGTACATGGGTGTTGTGGTCTTTCTGCTTGGTGTGTTTGCCATAATCACGATGTGGAAGGAAACTTATATCAGGTTTTTCACAATCCTTGCGGGAATTGCTCTGCTGATCTCTTTCGGGAGAAATCTGCCGATCCTGTTTGATCCGATGTTTTATTATTTCCCCTACTTTGATAAGTTCAGAGTACCCTCAATGATACTGGTGCTGGTACAAATGACTTTCCCGGTACTTGCAGGCCTTGGGCTCTATAAAATATACAAACTCAAAGAGGAAAGCGATCCGCTGGCCGAGAATCTTGTTAAGTACGGATTTTTTACATTTGCCGGGCTTTTTGTTCTTTCAATAGTACTCAGTTCAAGCGTTGCATCCTGGTTCACAGGCTGGATGTCAGGAAATGAAAAAGGAAGTCAGCTTATAGCGCAGTACCAGCAGTACAATATCAATATTACAGAAATGGCTTCGGATATGTTTGTGGGGGATACTTTCTTCGGATTCTTCTTTCTGGCACTGACATTCGGTGCAGCTTATGCATATCTGAAAAATAAGATGAGTCTGAGTATATTCATAATACTGGCAGTGTTTGCATCAACAGCCGATCTCTGGAGAATCAGCTCCCGCGGTCATGAATATGTTGACGCACCGAAGCCGGGTGCACTGTTTAACGAACCCGATTATGTAAAATTCATTAAATCACAGAATGACAAAGAGCCTTTCAGAATTCTGAATCTGAAACAGGATCAGTCGCCCGGGTCATTTACATATAATTCAAACTTTAATGCATATTTTCTGCTTGAGGACATGTACGGATATTCAGCCATCAAACCGAGAGGCTTTCAGGATTACATGGATGTTCTCGGCAATCCGGCCAATCCGACCTTCTGGAATATGGGCAACGTAAAATATCTCATATTTGATGCTGCCAATTATCAGATACCCGGACTTAAGCTTGTTTATACCGGTGAAAAGACTGCAGTTTATAAAAATGAGCTTGCACTCCCGAGACTCTTCTTTGTTCAGAAAGTTGAGAAAAAAGATCCTCTCGAAGTACTCAATTTGGTGAAGGATAATAAATTCAGACCCGATTCAGTGGCATTTACTCACGATCTTCAGCTAAGCACCGATGTTCCAGATTCGACTGTCTCGGTAAAAATCACAAAATATACAGATGAGAAGATCGAGGCTGATGTTAAAGCATCAGGCAATAATTTCTTATTTCTGAGCAACAGTTATCATTCAAAGGGCTGGAAGGCGTATGTTGACGGAAACCCCGTTGATATCCATAAAACAAATCATAATTTTATGGGCATAATTGTTCCAAAGGGAAGTCATAAAGTTGTATTTGAGTTCGCTCCCACAAGCTTCACGATCTCAGTTTACACGGCATTCACGCTAAGCTCAATGACTGTTCTGGGTCTGATACTGACGATACTCTTAGAATACAGGAAAAAGAAGAAGGCGCAGAACATCGAACAATGAGCGAGCCAAACGGAGCTAAAAGTTCAACAAAAATAAATTTCAGCTCTGATGCCTTTAAAAAATATCTGAAAAACACGGGCTGGTTATTATTTGAAAGGGTTACCAGGTTACTGGTAACCTTTTTAACCGGCATCTATCTTGTACGTTATCTGGGACCCTCCGATTTTGGTATACTTGCCTATGCTATCAGCTTTTCCGGACTTTTTTCCGTCATCGCAATACTTGGTATTGATTCTATTGTTATCCGTGAACTTGTTAAGGATCAGGCTAAAAAAGACACGCTTTTAGGCACTGCTTTCACAATGAGGATAATAGGGGCGGTAGTCTCGATTGTTCTGACAACAGCGGGACTCTACGTAAACAGGGAAGACCCACTGACTATCATGATGGTGGTAATAATCAGCTTTGGCACTCTGTTTCAGACTCTTAATGTGGTTGATTATTATTTTCAGTCAATCGTTCAGTCAAAATATTCCGTTCTTGTACAGTTCACAACTCTGATGCTGGGTTCTGTACTCAGGATACTCTTTATCATACTGGAGCTCAAAGTTGAGATATTTGCTCTCGTCGTGCTGATTGAAGCGGTTATTCTTGGTACGGGATTTTTTCTTGCTTACAGGAAACAGGGCTTTTCTTTCAGGAAGTGGAATTTTGATAAATCTGTTGGAGTGATGCTTCTTAAAGACGGGTGGCCGCTGCTGCTCTCAGGCGTGATGATCACGATTTATATGAAAATTGGTCAGATCATGATCAAAAATATGCTGGGGAATGTGGAATCGGGATATTATGCCGCAGCTGTGAGACTTTCGGAGGCGTGGTATTTTGTGCCCCTGGCAGTTACAAATTCGCTGTTCCCGGCAATTGTTAACGCAAAAAAGGTTTCGGAAGAACTATATCTTTCAAGACTTCAGAAGCTTTATGATCTCATGGCATGGTCTTCGTTCGGAATAGCAGTAATTGTTACAATTTTTTCAAAACAGATAACACTGATTTTGCTGGGTGAAGATTATCTTGCATCAGCCGATGTTCTCACCATTTATATCTGGGCGGGAATTGGTACTTTTCTCGGAGTGGCCTCAAGTCAGTATCTGATAACCGAAAACCTGACAAGGATATCGTTTCTGAGAACTGCCATCGGCATGGCGCTGAATGTTTTGCTGAACTGGCTGATGATACCCTTGTGGGGGATAAACGGTTCGGCCATGGCAACGCTCATATCATACACTGCTGCGGCTTTCGGACTTGTCTTTTCACGGAAAGCGGCATGGCAGGCAGTAATGATGTTAAAATCGATTTTTATGATAAACTTATTTAAACTGGTATTCGAAAAATGGCGCTCACTCTTAAAGAACAAATAAGGACTCTCGCTTATCTCGCTTCAAAACCTTCACTGCTTTCTGCTTATCTCTCATTCGGATACGGCGGGTATTTCAAGGAAACCGGGTGGGAAAAGTCATTTCTCAGGATGGCTCCCGTTGACAGCAGCGGTAAACCTGTACCCTGGACAACTTACTCTTACACCTCTTTCATAGCAGACCGGCTCGGAAAAGATATGACGATATTTGAATATGGTTCGGGTGCATCAACAGCTTATTATGCTGCAAGGGTGAAAAATCTGGTAACCTGCGAGCATGACAAAACCTGGTTTAACATGATGAAAAAGAATCTGCCCTCAAATGCAGAAATCTTTTTTGCTGATGAGAAGGATTATGAAAATGCAATATCGGAGCGTCAGGAAAAATTTGATATAGTTGTTGTGGATGCAATAAGAAGAGTGGAATGCATGATGAAGGCTCTTCCTTATCTTAAAGAAAAAGGTGTTCTGGTGCTTGATGATTCTGAACGGGAAGAGTATAGACCCGGAACAGAACATGTCATGAAGGCAGGATATAAAAAAATCGATTTCTGGGGAATGGCTCCGGGTCAGCGTTACAACAAATGCACCACAGTGTTTTACAAATCTGATAATTGCCTCGGGATATGAATACCTTCTCCAAAATAAGGCAAAAAGTTTACCCTCTATTTTTTCCGGTTTACAGGCTGGTTTCAAATCTGAAATGGAAACAATATCTGAGAGAGAATGACAGAATCAGGCTTAATATAGGAGCGGGCGATACTTTTTACCCCGGCTGGTTCTGGACTGACCTTGCAACACTCGATATGACGAACAGAGAGCATTATAAGAAGCTTCTCGGCAGCAGAAAAATAAACAATGTGCTATGTGAGCATGTGCTTGAGCATCTCGGTGATGATGAGGTTATCAGATTTACAGAATGCATGGCTGAGTTTGGGGCGGATGATATCTGTGTCAGAATTGCAGTACCCGACGGATATCACACTAATCCTGTCTATATTGACAGGGTGAAACCTTTCGGGAGCGGCAAAGGGGCACATGACCATAAACAGCTTTTCAATCATGAGAATCTCTCGCAGGTTTTTGAGAAGGCCGGTTTCAGGGCTGAATTTATTGAGTTCTGGGATAAAGGCGGAGTGTTTCATACAGTTTACGCCGATGATAACAAGGGTTATGTGCGGAGATCCGCTAAAAACAAAGCTGGTGATCATAACGTCTATTCTTCATTAATAATTGACTTTTATAAAAAGAGATGAAAACCGCACCGGTTGTTATATTCGTTTATAACCGCCCCCTGCACTTCAGCAGAACAGTCAATGCCCTTGCCGCCAACCATCTTGCCGGAGAAACTGATCTAATCATAATCTCAGACGGAGCAAAAAGACCTGCAGATGAGGATAAGGTGAGGGAAATCAGATCAGAAGCGCTCACGATTACAGGTTTCAGATCGGTTGATCTGATTGCCCGGGAAAAAAATTACGGTCTTGCTGCCTCAATAATTGATGGTGTGACAAACATCGTTAATGAACACGGCAAAATAATAGTGCTGGAAGATGATCATATCACCTCCCCTTGGTTTCTGCTGTATATGAATGATGCCCTTGAGTTTTACGAAAATGATGAGAGAGTGATAAGTGTGCATGGCTACATCTATCCTGTAAAAGAGAAGCTGCCTGAAACATTTTTCCTGAGGGGGGCAGACTGCTGGGGATGGGCAACGTGGAAACGGGGCTGGGATCTGTTTGAAAAAGACGGCATCAGACTTCTGAAGAAACTTCAGGAACTTAAGCTTACACATGAGTTTGATTATAAAGGGGCTGCAAACAATATCAGAATGCTGAAACGACAGATAGCCGGAAAAAATAACTCATGGGCTATAAGATGGCATGCATCGGCATTTCTGAACAATAAACTCACATTGTATCCCGGAAAGACTCTTATCACAAATATCGGTGCGGATGGCTCGGGTGAAAACACAAAGGAAACGGAGAGGCTTTATTCGCCTGTGTCTCAGGATAGAATTAAAGTGGGAGGTATTCCGGTTGAAGCTTCGCCTGAGGCATATAATGCCGTGAAAAACTTTTTTCTGAATTTCGGTGAGAACGGGGCTGTGGTAATGTTC